>JANOCH010000045.1:0-1509 GCA_031412015.1 Chitinophagaceae bacterium | reverse complement strand
CTTCCGGAAGTTTTAGCGATTCGCCCCCTATTCTTATCTTCACGGCTCTAAAATTTAAAACTACTCTTCCAACATGAATATCGCATTGATCGGTTATGGCAAAATGGGAAAAGCTATTGAAGAAATCGCTCTTGAAAGAGGACATTCAATTGTGCTAAAGATCAATGATGAAAACCTGGAAGATTTTACCAAAGAAAATGTGACAAAGGCCGACGTAGCAATTGAATTCTCCGGGCCGCATAGCGCTTACGAAAATATTAAAGCGATGATAGACTTTGGTGTACCTGTCGTTAGCGGTTCTACCGGCTGGACGGAGCGGATCAATGAAATAAACAACTATTGCAACGAAAAGAAATCCGCCTTTCTATATGCCAGCAATTTTAGCGTAGGCGTCAACATCTTTTTTGAACTGAATAAAAAACTGGCGTCATTGATAGCTCCGCATACAGAATATGCCGTTAGGATGGAGGAGATCCATCATACCCAAAAAAAAGATGCACCCAGCGGTACGGCCATTACCTTAGCAGAACAAATACTGGAACAACTCTCCCAAAAGAAAAAATGGGTGAACCAGGTAAGTAATGATGTGACCGAATTACCTATTATAAGTAAAAGAGAAGACCCTGCTCCGGGTACGCATAGTATAAAATATTCTTCGTCCATCGATGATATCGAGATCATTCATACCGCTCATAACCGCACGGGTTTTGCGTTAGGAGCAGTACTGGCCGCCGAATTCATCAACGGCAAAAAAGGAATTTTCAGTATGAAGGAAGTATTGGGAATTTAAACAGTCACCATCCAACAGTAGTAGGTGACTGCTACGAAGTCAAATACCTTTTTTATTATTGTTTAAGCCGGAACCCCTGCCTGGGATGTAATCTATTATCAGATGGTCACTATTTCACCATTGCCTATTCACTATTCACCATTCACATTCTCACCTCATATCCTTTTTTTCCTGCTTTTTATCCCTTTTCCCCGACATTGGTAACATTCCTTTTTATTACACTTGTTTTCTCCTTAGCTTGGCGAAATAAAACTAATTGTATGAAAAGAAAGTTTCTATTGCTGGTTACCTATTTATTTGTTTCCGTCCTCGCATTTTCCCAAATACCCTTAACCGTTGCCCCAAGTGGTGGCAATAAAAAAGCTTCCGTCACTGAGCGAATCGGTCTTACTGATGTAAGGATCCATTATGATCGCCCCGGAGTAAAAGGTAGAGAGGGAAAGATATGGGGAGGTTTGGTGCATGTGGGTTATATTGACCAGGGCTTTGGAAGCAGCAAAGCAGCACCCTGGAGAGCCGGCTCTAATGAAAATACAACGGTTGAATTTTCTACCCCGGTAAAAATAGAAGGGCAAAACCTACCGGCTGGTAAATACGGATTCTTTATCGCCTACGATCCCAATGAATGCACCCTGATCTTCTCCAAAAATTCTACTTCCTGGGGTAGCTATTTTTACAATGATAAAGAAGATGCGTTAAGGGTAAAAGTAAAACCGGTT
>JANOCH010000044.1:0-2462 GCA_031412015.1 Chitinophagaceae bacterium | reverse complement strand
ATTTTTATTTTTTGCAATGAACTGTTCTGCCTTTTCTGTCAATGCAGTAGTGAGCATCGACTGTTCTGCAAGCGTGGTAATGACCGACACCTGTTTATCTCCTTCCAATACCGGGAGCGGTGGAAATTTCATCCGCCAGTTGGCGGTATCCGTAATCGGCTTCCCTTCATAATCGACAGGCCACATATCATGTGAATATGGGATACCATAGAAACTTTCGAATCCAAAATGCAAGGGAAGAAAAGGTGGTTTGCTACCTAAATGCCATTTGCCTAACATCGCCGTAGCATATCCTTCCTTTTTTAAAAGAGTTGCAATGGTTTCTTCCGCGGTATTAATCGCTTTGGTGCTCCAGGGCATCAAGGCGCCACCGCTCATGCCGATCCTGTTGGGATAACATCCAGTCAATAACGCCGCCCGGGATGGACTGCACACCGCTTGCGCTGCATAAAAATGAGTAAATCTCATTCCTTCCCTCGCAAGGCGATTGAAATTAGGTGTAGTATACCCGGTAGCACCATAGGGCTCCGTATCACCATAGCCCATATCATCCATATTAATAATAATGATATTGGGTTTATACCCTCCGCGTTTTGATGGTTGCGCATGCGCTAAACCCGCCAGTATTATTAAAAACAAAAAGAACCCAGCTTTTATCATTGTTCTTTTAAATGATTTATTCGACTGATAATTCATCGACAAACAACCATGCATTACCGCTATTGCCGGAATGCCACGACGGGCATTGCCCAATAGTTTCCGCTACCACTTTTATATATCTTGCAGTTGACGACTTTGTAAGGGCGATCACTTTTCTTTGATTTTCCTGTTGCTGTTGCGGAACAGGTTCCGATACTTCACCCAAAAACTGGTAATCCTTTCCATCGTTGGACGTAAATATTTTTACTTTAACCGGGAGGAATATCCATGAACCATGATTTCGTAAAAAAGACCCTGTCACTTTTGAAAAGGCTTTTTCTGAGCCAAGATCCAATACGGCTTCCATATCCTTTCCCTGAAAGCCCAGCCATCCCTTATGAAAATTCTTTTCATCACCGCTCCAGCCATCCACCAGCGAAACAGGTCCCATAGCAGCATATTGCGGGGCATAGCTGCTGTTGACGGAAACTGCGTATTTCCCTTTTACGATCTTCAGCTCACTGACATCACTTGACATTTTTCCCGGTACATAGGCCACTGCTTTTATCTCGCCGCTTTGCGTTACGCCAATCGGTGCACTATAAAGACTGGATTGAAGACCAGGAATACTGCCGTCAGTTGTATAACGGATCATCGCATTGGGCTCCGGCGATGAAATAGTTACCGTTGACCCATTTGCGGCGATCACCTTTGTTTTATTCGCGGCTTCCGCATCGCTTCCCACTTGCGGCATGGCGGCAAGCGTTTGGGCTGTTCCGTTTACTTTAAAAACATAAACATATTTTGAAGGCCGGCTTGCCTCAGTTTGTAAATAGGCAGGCAGGGGTATAACTATTCCCTCCGCTGTTTCCTTCCAAATTAATTTTTCTTTACTTCCCAAAAGCTGGAACGATGAGCCAGCGGCGGGTTTTAACTTCTTTATCATCAATTCAATTCCCGGCCAGCCATTGCTGTAGATATATATTTCTCCTTTGCTATTGCGGGCATAGCGGATATTATCTCCTTCGTGGAAATGATCCCATGTTTTCATGTTGTAGATAGCTTCATTGTTCACCTTCATCCAATCACCTATTTCCCGCAGGCGATGCATGCTGACATCGGGGAAAAGACCTTCCTTTGTTGGGCCGATGTTCAATAAATAATTTCCGCCTTTAGCTACTACATCCACCAGGTTCCAGATAAGCTGGTTGGCGGTCTTCCAGTTTTGATCATTTTTATTATAGCCCCAATGATCATTCATTGTCATGCAGCTTTCCCAATCAAATTCCGTTTTGGTATCCAGTATTTCCTGTTCGGGTGTACCAAAATCACCGGCTGCTTTTCCTTTATTCATTCCCTGCATACCATTTCGACCTTTACCGATACGGTTATTAATAATAAGGCCTGGTTTGAGTTTCCGAAGCCAGTCATACAATTCCTGTCCCTGTTCTTCCGTCCATTCCTCCACCCATTCGCCATCAAACCATAGCACACCGGGATCATAGTTTGTTACTAATTCCTTTAACTGGGGCTTAAGGTATTCTTCGCGATATTTGGCGATATTGGTTTTATTCTCGTCGGGGTGATGCCAGTCCATGATAGAATGATACATGCAGAATACAACCCCATATTTTTTACAGGCATCGGACAGCTCTTTCATAATATCTCTTTTGAACGGCGTCCGGTCGATCACATCATAATCACTCACTTTGCTATCCCATAAACAAAAGCCATCGTGATGTTTGGAGGTGATCACGATATATTTCATACCGGTATTCGTCGCCATCTGCACCCATTCATCCGCATTGAATTTTTGCGGGTTG
>JANOCH010000043.1:0-1841 GCA_031412015.1 Chitinophagaceae bacterium | reverse complement strand
ACCATGAGCAAAGTTGCTACGATCGTAATATCAGTACCCTCTCTTCGTATGGCGCCTACTCCAAACGGAATCAGGTATTCTTCTTCTGGCACTTCACCTACGGGGCTTAATGCGGACTTTTCAGCTCTATTACCTTTACTTCCATATAAAAGTTTATGTTCGAAAACAATAACCGGATTATCATCACGTATAGCCGTTTTCAATAATCCCTTAGCATCATAAGCAGTAGAAGGACAAATTACTTTAAGTCCGGGTATATGTGTAAAAAAGCCTTCCAAACTTTGAGCATGTTGGGCTCCCCTTGTAGTTGCTCCAACAGGAGCTCTCATTACCATTGGAACCTTAACTGTTCCACCGGACATATATGTCATTTTTGCAGCATTATCAGCAAGTTGATCCATCATGCAAAATAAAAAGTCTCCATATTGCACATCAGCAATGGGAATCATTCCTGTCATGGCAGCGCCTACTGCAGCACCAGAAATCATAATTTCTGAAATAGGCGTGTCAAGAATCCGTTCGTGACCAAATTCTTTAGATAGTCCAAGTGTCACTGTAAATGCCCCTCCGAAACCACCTTCCACATCAATATCTTCGCCAAGACAAAAAACCCGTGAATCCCGTCTCATTTCTTCTGCTATTGCCTGCCTTAAAGCCTCAGCAATTGACATTTTAGCCATAATTAATTTCCTCCTTAATAATAAACATTTAATAATGCATCTTCGGGTTCAGGTGACGGACTTGCTTTTGCGTACTCAACAGCATCATCGATTTGTTGAAGAACTTTTTTTTCTATCAATCCAAGTTCCTCCTCTGAACATATTTTTTGTTCAAGAATATGCTTTTTGCATCGAAGAAGCGGATCTCTGTCAAACCATTCTTTTTCTTCAGTCTTATCCCGGTAGCCACACGCATCGTTTCGGGAGTGACCGCACCTCCGGTAAGTTTTCAATTCAAGGAATGTCGGACCCTCTCCTTTTCTTGCCCTTTCAATGGCTCTTGTAGCAGCTTCATTTACTTTCAAAACATCATTGCCGTCAACAATCTCTGCTGGTATACCATAAGCGGCGCCTCTTTCAGCAAGATCTCTTATTTTAATGACCTGGTTGATATGTGTGGAAGCCCCATACAAATTATTTTCACACGCAAAAATTACGGGGAGGTTCCAAATTGCAGCAGCATTCATAGCTTCGTGAAATGCTCCCTCATTACTGGCTCCATCGCCAAAAAAACAAACTACTACGTTATCCGTCTTTCTCATTTTACACGAAAGCCCCACCCCCACAGCAACCGGCATACCGCCGGCTGTAATGGCTATGGCCGGTATAGCGCCTACTGAAATATCACCCGTGTGCATAGCACCTCCTTTTCCTTTGCAACAACCTGTTGACTTGGCAAACATCTCTGCCATCATTGAATTCAGGGAGACTCCTTTTGCCAGACAGTGTCCGGCGGGGCGGTGAGTGGAAGTCATATAATCACTTTTTCTCAAATCGTAAAGCATACCCACTGCACTTGCCTCCTGGCCCTGGGACTGATGTATAGTGCCGGGCATCACACCTTCCAGGAAAAGAAAATAAATTTTATCCTCATAATTTCTGAGCAGGAACATCTGCTCATACATCTTAACTATCTTTTCGTTTTCAGATTTCATAAATCAAATATAGCAAAAAATAAATACACTTGTATATACATGTTTTTTTATTTTTACAACCCACTTGCGCACCTTGAAAATTAATGGATTATTATTTTTAAAACTTGTACTGTAATCCTTGGGGGTTGCTATCGCAGGATAGATTAATGTAAACAAAAACGATGTTGAAGCTAAAACAGGTTCCTGT
>JANOCH010000042.1:0-9675 GCA_031412015.1 Chitinophagaceae bacterium | reverse complement strand
CCTAGAAACATACAATAAGTTCGACAAAGATGAATTACTGTATCTAACATGGGGTTTGGCGTCATGGCGACTTTACGAATAAATCCTCATCGACATATCATTGCTCGGCTACATATCGATCTGACGAATAAATCCAAGCATTAGAATATATTTTCATCTTCTTATCTTTACTCAGCACCAGTCCATGCTTACGTAACACGGAATATCGCCACGTCGCCAAGCCCTGGACGTTGTGTGTAATTTTAAGCGACCCTTATGACAAAGTAACAGCTACAATTTCTTGGCGTTATTTTAATCCCGATACGGGCATTTTTCTAAAGAGGTAACATCGCTATTTACAGTTAGAAAATAGGGTAACCTTGCAATGACTCTTAATTATTTTCTTTCCAGTTTATACAACAACGAAAAAACATTCGAAAGAGCCCGGCTATTAACCGGGCTCTTTACGTTTTAATCTTATCGTGCTTTTCTCTTAGGTGCCGCTTTCTTCTGTGCTGAGCTCTTCTTTTTTGTAGGCTTATTCTTCCGGGGGTTGGCTTTCTGTTTCGGGGAGGCATTCATACAATTAAATTTAAGGTTAGTGAATTATTTACTTATGGCTGCAGGGTATTTTCTTCCCATTTTCGCAGGTTGTCCTTTCAGAAACGACAACTGTAAAGATATGCCTATAATGGTAAATATGACAGAAATCAAAGCCAAAAACCTCCTCCTACTAAAATTCCTTCCGCGAAAAGTGTCCTCTGAAAACTAACTTCTTTGAGAAAAACCAGTGGCAATTAATTGTCGACAAACTTCAATGAAAAAACTACACACAACATGGGGTTTGGCGGTATGGCGGCTTTACGAATATGTCCTGATCGATATAACATTACTCAGCGGCATATCCAACTGACGAATAAAGCCCAGCTTTAGAATATATTTTCAACTTCATATCTTTACTCAGCAACATATCCGGGCTGACGTAACACGGAATACCGCCACAACGCCAAGCCCTAACGTTGTGCGTCATGCAACTGACACTCTAATAAATTAACCACCCAAAGCTAAATGGCAGACAATACAGCCGAAGAACATTTAGATAACCGATCAACAATGAATCCGAAATTCGTCATACCTACGGCCGTGCAAACTCAAATCATATCACCCGCCTAACCCATTTAAAATACAGTTTTGTGAAAAATAAAATAATTACCCTATTTCTTTTGATCAGTGTACTGGGTTACGGGCAGACAGACAGCACGCACTTTATTGTAGAAAAAATAATGAAAGAGCAAAAAATTGTTGGCCTCTCGCTTGCTGTTATCAAAAATGGCAAACCTGTGATAAATAGGGGATATGGTTTGGCCAATGCTGAACACAGTATACCTGTAACAACAGAGACGGTGATCCGGCTGGGCTCTGTCAGTAAACAATTTTTTACTACGGCCATATTGAAATTACAGGAAGAAGGAAAACTAAACATTGAAGACTCTGTTCATACATTTTTTCCTGATGCGCCTGAAACATGGAGGCCCATACTGGTAAAACACTTGATGTCTCATACTTCAGGCTTAAAACGGGAAAGCCCGGCCTATAATAATAATAAAATGATAAGTGACCTTGAAATTATTAAAGCGGCTTATCCGCTGCCACTGGATTTTAAAACTGGTGAGAAATATCAGTACTGCAATCTTGCCTATTATATGCTGGCACAAATTATTACACAAACAAGCCGCATGCCCTGGCAGGATTATATACGGGAAAAGTTATTTATCCCTGCCGGAATGAAGAATAGCGGCATGACAGATTTTTATCTCATTATACCCAATCGGGCCAATGGATATACTCATAAAAATGGGAGGCTCGTAAATGCGGATGCCATGTACGCCGTGCGGCCCAGCGGTGGATTTCTTTCCACCAGCACCGATATGATATTGTGGGATAAAGTACTGAGAGAAAAGAATACTATCCTAAAAAAAGCAAACTGGGAATTGCTTTGGCAGCCGTTTATTAAAACATCAGATAAGCCTGAATCTAAGGCATACTATGGATTTGGATGGGTCATTGATGAACGTAACGGGCACAAGGTAATTGAGCATGGTGGTGCTAATGTTGGTTTTCGTTCCTATTATACCCGTTTTATAGATGACGATTTGTCCATCATTATAATGACCAATACAGACGAGGCAAATCCCGGAACCATTGTAAGGGCTTTATCAGAGCATTATTTCAGAACCAAATAGAACCGTTCCAAAATCACTCTTAAATAACAACAATGGAAAGCAAATTACCATACCCATACTGCCCTTAAAAAATAAAACACGTATCATTATGAATTAGACAATGCACGAACGCACAACAAAAATATTGCTGGCAAGTGGGGCTGGACGTTTAAACATCGACAGTTTGCATCGCTTTACTTTGGTTCGGGCTTGACGGAATTCTGTTGGGCATTTAGTTGTTAACTTGTACTTTTATTTCTTTACTGTGCTTCAGTTCCGGGCTGGACGTTCAATGAATATCCCACCTGCAGCAATACTGGTTCGTTGTACGTCACCCTGAACGACATCGTACACATATTTAAGCATTCATGACTTCCCAAAGTTCTCCTCCGGTATTTTTATGAATTGTAGTTACAATATCAATTTTACACATCAAATTTTCGTCCAAATATATCAGCGTAAATGATTGGTTCAGTATTACAAATAACAATCGGCTTCCAGATTCTCAAATACCTGTATTACACCTTTTACTTTTACAGGTTCCTTCAAATAGGCCAGCAAACTGAAATATTTAAGCTTTTCAATTTCAGCAGCGGGATGAATGGTTTCAGTTAAATCGTACCTAAAACAGGATTGCTCCATCATAATCTGTTCTGCCTCTCTATAAGCAGGTGCAGAAATATGACAATAATACTGAACCCTTTCAGGATCAAGACTTAGTCCAAGTTCTTCCCAAATTTCTCTTTCAAATGCTTCATATGCAGTTTCATGGGCTTCAATTTTTCCACCCGGTAAATACCAAGCCTGTTTGTTTTTACTAAAAGCCAGTAAAACTTGCTGCTGCTTTATTACAATTAATCCGGCTGTAAATAACTGTTTAGCCATTTTTTAAGAGGGAATGCCCGTTTTATATAATATTCCGGACAACTTTTATTTTCCTTAATAATGCTGATAAACCCAATGATAATAGAATTCCGGTTACGGTTACAATTATAAATTTAATGTTGGCATCTATATACCAGTGCAGTAACAATTGCTGCAACACAATTACAATAAATACATGAAAAAGATAAATACCATAGGCATTATCTGATAATGCACGAATGACCGCATTGCTCCGGTTGCCATATTGCCTGAAGAAAGTTAGCAATGCCATGCTGATTCCTACACAAAGTAAAGACTCTACAAAAGATTCGGTAAGCCAGTATTCTTTTATGTGTGGCGGCAGGTTCTCATTCGCTACATATACCATCATGGCAATTGCAAAGAATATCAATCCCGTTGACAACCTGAAAGTTTCAAGCCATTGATACCGGTTAAATAAAACTCCAATTAAAAACAGGCTTAGGTATTGGGGAATATGTGCCACTTCAACAGGTATTAGCCAAGTGCGCCAGGCATCAATAGGATATTGCAATCGTACCAAAGCAGTAATAATTGTAAGCAGGAGAATGTATATAAAAAGATAATAAATTCTGAAAGGTTTAACAGAAACTGTTTCTGATACCCCTGTTTTTTTTGGAAAAAGCAACAGGTAAAGAAAAGAATACAGGAGCAGGGATGTTACAAACCATAAATGCCCGGTAGCTATGGGAGGTTTATTAAAATATGTATCAATAAAATAGCTGAACAGGTTAACATTTTTTGGTGAGTTTAAATAATTGAAAGGAAGAAATACCAAAAAAGTAAAAAATAAGAGCGGAATACCAAGCTTTACTAGGCGGTCTTTAATAAACTGTGCATTTGTTTTTCGTTGTAAACTAAACAGCATAAAATAACCAGATATAAAGAAGTAAAGGCCCATCATGTAAGAGGCGTTAATAAAAAAGAACTGACCCAGCCAGTTGGTTTTGTTACTATCTGTAACCGGCCATACACCACCTGTGGGGCCATAAGCCTGCCCAGCATGGTGTGCTACCACCAGGCAGGTTAAAAAAACTTTGATGACATCAACATAAATAATTCTTTGTTTTTGCATATCTCAATTTTTAAAAAAGCTATAATTATTTATCCAACCAGTATTTAAATTCGGTAATTCTGTCTTTACTGATGGTGATAGTACCTTCTGCCGGCAGGGGTTTTAAGGTTACAATGATATTTCTGCCTGCATGGTTCTCAATTTTATCTATAGCATGATGCTGCAGGATATAATTACGGTTTGCACGGAAAAACTGAGAGGGATTCAGCAAATTATACAAACTGTCCAGACTTTCTGTATATGGATATTTTTGCCCGTCGTTTTTTACAATAGAAGTCACCCTGTTGGTAAAAAAGAAATAAGCTATATCGTTAACCGGTATTGACAGTATACGTGAACCCATCATCACCGCAAAACGTTCTTTGAAGTCATCTTTATCACGATTGCCCAGTAGCTTGATGGTTTCCTGCAGATCTACTGCCAAATTGTTTGCAAAAGCATTCCTGTATTTATCCAATGCTATTTTCAGTTCTTCTTCATCACAGGGTTTTAGTAAATAATCAATACCGTTTACTTTAAATGCCCTGATGGCATAAGAATCGTAAGCGGTGATAAAAATCACCGGCTTCCTCCAGTTAAGCTTTTCAAAAATGGAAAAAGATACACCATCCTCCACTTGAATATCTGCAAATACCAGGTCGGGATTTAAGGCGGGTAATTGTGCAACAGCATCGGTAATATTTTCAAGCATGGCTGTGACTTCAACATCAGGTGCTGTTGTTTTCAATAAATCTTTCAAAAAAATGGCAGCATATTTTTCATCTTCAATAATAACTGCTTTGATCATCTGTAAGGTATTTAATTTTTTATTAATGATACTTCCACACAAAACCAGTCATCTTTCATGTATTTAACCGGTGCTTTTGCATTTAAATATTTGTACCTGCTTTCAATATTAAACCAGCCAATACCAATGCTGTCGTTGCGTATTTCTTTTGGCTGGTAATTATTTTTTATAAGCAGGCTACCAGTTTCGTTGGTAGTAATGACAATATGCAGGGGATTGGCTTTACTGCTGCTGTTATGCTTTACCACATTCTCTACTATGGGTTGCAGAATAAAATCAGGTACCGAGAAGCCGGCCTGTATTACTTCCGGCACATCAATGGTAAAAATCAATTTGTCTTCAAACCGAACACTCAGCATGTACAGGTAAGATTGAATCGTTTTTAATTCGTCCTTTACAGTTACCCAACCTGCATTTTCGGTTTCCAGCACCTTCCGGTAAAAAGAAGCCATACTTTTGGTAAAATCATAGGCCAGCTTTGGATTATTATGAATGGTGGAAGTGATAATATTAAGATTGTTAAATAAAAAATGAGGGTTTAATTGTTGCCGCAGCATTTGAAGTTGCGCCGATAGAAAAGATTTTTCGGCGTGGTGCTTGGCATCTTTTTCATTATTATACATTTTATACAGCCGTAATGCAACCCCCGTGATATAAATAACAGCATGTATAAAAAAGAAATAAACAAAAATAAAACGGAGCTGTAAAATGTCTTTAAGTTTAATACTTATCGTTCCTCTAATAATAGAAGTAAGTACCACACTATAAGTCATCAGCAAAACAAATCCAAGCATCTGCATCACCATAAAATATTTCATGATCATGGGAATGGTTTTTTCTCTCTGTTTAAACTCGGCAATAAAAGATTTTAAAACCCGTCTTTGCAATTGAATAAACAGGAAAATATATAAAGAAGCCCCAAGCCATTCTTCCCAAAAAAAGTAATCTATCTTAAACGGGAATCCCTGGAATACAAGTTGCTGCAACATACTTACAATAAAACCCAGGGTAATGTAAAACAATATATGGTATATCATTTTCTTAATCATAAAAGCAGCCTGTGTTTTATTTTATAATAAAAATAAAACACAGGCTTATTTTAAACTAATTATTTTGAAAGAATCCAGCGAATGCCTGCTGCCACTAGGCCCGGCTCTTCAATCTGAATATAATGGTCGCTGTTGTTGGTGGTAACAAACCTGCCATTTAGACCTGCATTCAATGCCCATTGCCCATGCAATGCCTTGTGAACATCCACAATAAAGGGTGGATTATCGTTTGTTACTTTTGTGCTGGTAATTACATAAAGCGGAATATTGGTGATAGCGGGATATTGTTTTATTTGCTGGTAATTGGTGGCAAAGTTTGCCCTGAACTCTTCTTTTAATGAACCGGCCGGCATCATGTTCAATGCACTGTCGTTGGCCGCAATCATTCCTGCCAAAGCCATATCCCGGTCTGGCTGCGGTATCATGCTCAGCAGAGAATCCAGTTGGTTTTCATGCGTTGCATCTACCAATACAATACCTTTTACCTTGCCCGGATTGAGGTGATAAAACATACGGGCATAAATTCCTCCCATAGAATGTGCAACTAAAACATAGGGAGCTTTAATGCCATTAGCATCCAGCACTGCCTTCATTTCAGTGGCAATGGTTTGTGCATCTCTTGGGCCGGTAATATTTTCTGAAAGCCCAATACCTGACCTGTTATATGCAAATACAGTAGTAGTAGGGCTTAGTGTACTATACAGTTTTTGCCAGGTATTCAGTTCAGAACCAAAACCCCCAACTAATATAACGGAAGCAGTGGTACCGGTTGTTTTACTTATTTCGGTAAGCCTTTGGTTTACCCTTACTAGTGCAGCCGGCATGGTTCTGTTTTCAGGGGCCGGTAAAGAATCTTTTTTGCATGACGCAAGTGCTGTAATTAACAGCATACCGATAATTAAATACTTTCTCATTTTCTTATAGTTTAAATTGGTTAATATTTTTTATGTTGTTAAAAAGATCCGAATACAAGGCTAATTCCACTGCTTACACCATTGTAATTTTTCTGAGTATAATAGCGGCTGTTGGTGTTTCCGGTAATTCGAAAGCTGCTATAGCCCTGCACCTGCATGAATTTGGTAACCTTTACATTTAATGCCAGTTTTGGCTGTATAACAAATGTAAAATCGCCGTCTTTTCTGCCTGTTTTCTCTATTGACCTGATATCATTTTCCTGCCAGCCCAAAGCACCTGTTAAACCAACTGATAGGCCAACCTCACTGTCCGGATTAAACCGGTACTCAGAATAAAGGCCATAATAGTTGAATTGAAATTTTTCTTTCTTTTCATTCACCGTTTGCCTGAAGAAAATATTATTGCCGGATATACCAATCAATAATTTATGATTCAGTAATACTCCTCCATAGGCACCCAGGTTAAGTGATGCTTTGTCATCTACCCAGGTAAGTTCTGAAATGGCTGCCCCATAGGCGTCTACTTTTGTTTTGTTTTTTTGTGCTGTTGCACCAATTGTGCTGCTTACGATCATAAGCATTAAGATTGTCTTTTTCATTGCTAAAATTTTAATTGTTTATTAATTGATTTGTTTAACGATCCAAAATTGCAATCACCGTAAGACAATGAAAGGATAGATTTGAATGAATGACTTGTTTTAAGGCTTAAATGCCCTTAAAAACAACATGAACAAAAACTGAAATGATCAATAGCCGCAGGATTAATATCGGGATTTTAAACAGTCATGGGAGTATGACTTAACAGGATGATAGTATTGATATTAAAAGTATTATAAAGGGAGGTTTTCAACGAAGGGCGAACGTACAACATTGGGTTTGCTGCAAGGCTGGCTGGACATTGGAGCAATGGTCATTTTATCGCTACTCTGCTTCATCTGGGCTGGACAAACATCGCCGGGCTTTTGTTTGTTAACTTGTACTTTTATATCTTTATTCAGCAGCGGTTCCGGGCTGGACGAGCAATGAATTCCAGCCCTGCAGCAAGCCCTGCCCCTTGTACGTCACCCTATTGAACATCCTACACATATACAAGCATCCATGACTTTGCCGACACGACCCAACGCACCAAGTCAGGCACATTTGCAAGGCACTCAAAACCCACACACAAAAGCCAACCTTGCAAAAGAGCTAAAAATGCCAATGCACAACCCACCCACCCCGACTGACGGAATTCTAATCATCTTCACTTCTAACATAAACAGAACAGCTACCATCTACAACCCAGCGGTCATTTCTAAAAGGTAGTGATGAAATAATTTTTGCAAAAAAAAAGCAAGGAACGGCTAACCCAATCAATGATAAATAATTAGCCTTGTTTTTCGGCAATCCTCAACCAAAGAATCTTATACAATGTTTTAGTGTAAGAAAATGACCAACTTCACAGCTCCTTGTGACGATTATCATTCAGGCAAAAAAATACTAAAGATACTTTTGTAAGAAATAATTGGTTATGAAAGTACCATACAACGAGCTGATTCAAAATGCCGTTAAAGCTCCATCCGGACATAATACACAGCCGTGGAAGTTCGGGATTGGAGATAACACCATAACCATTTACCCGGATTATAAAAGGGCATTGCCGGTTGTGGATGCAGATAATCATGCATTATTTATAAGCCTTGGTTGCGCCTTAGAAAACTTAGTAATTGCTGCTGCACATTTTGGGTACGATGCCATTATTGAAATGCACCTTGAAAATGAAGGGGAAGAAAATATAAAAATAACCCTGCATCCCATCGTAGTTAAGGTAGATGGGGTGTTATATAATTATATTGATACAAGACAGGCTACAAGAAATAAATACAATGGAGATAATATTCCATTAGCAGATATCGAGAAATTACGAATTGCCGTAGCGCAGGAAGACGTTGATTCCATCATTGTTACTGATAAAGATGAAATAAACACATTTGTTGAGTTGGTAAAGGAAGGAAATATAAGGCAGTTTTCAAATCCATCTTTTTTAAAAGAGCTAATACACTGGATTCGGTTTAATAAAAAAGAAGCCATGGAAACGGGGGATGGCTTGTATGGTGCTGCAACAGGAAATCCATCTGTACCTGCATGGTTTGGTAAACTTTTTATGAAGCTAACAGCGTCGCCAAAAAAAGAAGCAGAAAAATGGGATGATTTAATTCATTCATCTTCCGCCCTCATCATTTTTATTGCAGAACGCAACGATAAAAAAGCATGGATAAATTTGGGAAGAAGTTTCGAAAGAACAATGCTGATGGCTACTTCGCTCAACATAAATCATGCACATGCCAATATGCCTTGCGAAGAAGTGGAGTTGAGAAGTAAACTTAGTGCACAATTGAATCTCACAAAAGAGCAGCAGCCATTATTGCTTATAAGATTAGGCTACTCCCAAAAAATGCCATATTCATTCAGAAGGCCTTTGCAGGAAGTAATAGTTAGTGATGAATAACTGGCAAATAAAACAGTTTACACACAATGAATAAAATTCTTAAATCAATAAATTTGCACAGGATAAAATTTATCTTATGGGTCGTTCGGGAGGAACATTCATTGGCATACAAGCGGCTGCACAAACACCTGAATTGTACTATGCATACATTGCTGTGACGCAGATGACGGACCAACTAAAATCTGAACAACTGGCTCATGCATATATGCTTGAGCAGTTTAAGAATAAGGGAAACAAAAAAATGGTCCGAAAATTTGA
>JANOCH010000041.1:0-22440 GCA_031412015.1 Chitinophagaceae bacterium | reverse complement strand
GTCATAAACAATTCTACCGGATCATAACCCGGTTTTTTATGAATGTCAACCACTCTTGCATAATCAGGCGCCTTTGCGTCATCTAACCAGAAATAATACGTAAACCAGCTCCGATCATCTGCCATCACAACAAGATCACCCGATCGTTCATGGTCAATATGATATTTCTTTTGTTCTTCCTTATCCAATATTAACTGCACACCGGGCGCCTGTTCCAGTATTTTCCTTACCCGGGAAGTCACTGAAGGGTTGAGGCAATAAATATGTGCTACCTGGTGATCTGCTACAGCAAAGGCTTTTGAAGCACCCGGATCCAATAGCTCAAGACCACGTTCAGTTCTTATTTGCAGCAATCCATTTTTTCTTAGTTCCCTGTTGATATGAACAGGGCGATCAACATTAGTAATACCATACTCTGATAACAAAATGATCTTTGCTTTTTTTGCAGTATAATAATTTACAAGTTGTTCAACGATCTCGTCAATCTCTGAAAGATCCTTCTTTATGGCTGAAATGTCCTGTCCATATTTCTGCAAACAATAATCTAGATGCGGGAGATAGATCAGCGTAAGCGTGGGATCATATTTTTTATCGGTGTAAATGGAAGCATCAGCAATCCATTGGGTTGACGATACATCGGTAGCAGGCCCCCAGAATTTGAATAAAGGGAATTGTCCGAATTCCCTTTGCAATTCATCTCTTAGTTCCGCCGGGTGCGAATAACAATCGGGTAATTTTCTGCCATCGGCTAAATAATTGGGCCGCGGTGTTACGGAGTAATCAGCGCCGGAATACATATTGTACCACCAGAACATTTTTGAACAGGTAAATGATGGATCTATTTTTTTAGCTGTTTCCCATATCTTTTCTCCTTGCACCAGTTTATTTGACTGCTTCCAGAATTTTATTTCACTGTCCGTACGATCATACCAGCCATTTCCTACTATGCCATGTTCGCCAGGCCATTTACCGGTAACAAATGTTGATTGCACCGAAGTTGTCAATGCCGGCAACATCGGTTCAATGGTATTTAACCCGTTTTCAACAGCATACTTTTTTAGAAAAGGAGTATGTTCATTGATAAGAGAAGAAGAAAGACCAACAATATCGATAACAACGGTTTTATCCACAATAGTTTTTTAATTAATGTTGTTTAACTGAAAGATCAACCGCCTTGCTCGTTTGACCTTTCTTTTACTTACTTCTCCGACCCTTGCTCTTGGTTAGTCGGAGGCTTGAGATAGCAACGAAATTACCCATTCCATTTCACGGATGATCGAATCGGTCATGGGAAGTTTCAGCTCATCGGGCAATACATCCCAGGTATAGGTTTCAATTTCCAGGTGCAGGGTCACAGGCTGTTGTTTGTGAATATTCAATACACTTATGATATCCTGTTGTGTTGATTGCAATACTCCATAGTTTTCTACGAACAATGGAACATGAAAATGTGATCGCCACTCAATGGTTAAAGGGTCATTTGCCCGTTGTATAGCTTCAGGAAGGTCAGGATATTTTTTTAACCCTCCATTCTTTTGTAACGCTATCACCTGGTGCAGGTAGGTTGATTCGTTGAATTGTTTAAAGACGTCCATCACGGAATTTCTTTCTTCACCAACAACAGGAATGCCTGCTTTTAAAGCAGCGCTTATCTGTATCTTACCAATCCTGATATTTTTTTGTTGCAGCGCCGTTATCATCTCTTGATGATCTTCATAACCTACCGCGAAATGACAGATATCATAACACAGTTGTACATGTTCTTTTAAAGCCTTCGTTGATATTTCATTCGTCCATCCGAAATGTTTATTTAGTAAAGAAGTGCCTGATGGTAACAAGTAATCTTCGTACCATTTAAGAAATTCAGTACCTGACTCCAGCAAACCATCCGGTTCAGGCTCTATATCAATATGAATGGTTTTACCAGTGTTGTTTTTTATTTCAATCAGCTTTATTATTACTTCAAGCAGATGAGAGGTGGTTTTTTTGAAAACCTCATCAAATTGCCCGGCTGAATGCCAGTGCCTGTAAGAAAGTGGTGAGGTGGAAATACCCCCGTCCATATTTTCCGGCAATAACCGGGATAAGATCTCCGCTAAACGTATCGTGTAATCAACGCGATCATGTTCGGTCCAGTCGGGTGCATGCACCTGGTCTTTTACAATGGTATGATGAAAGCCTCCATAAGGAAAGCCGTTCATGGTAAAAACATAGCAATTGTTTTCTTTTAACCAATTAATAAAGGAAAGAAGGCTTCGCTCCTTTTTCAATTCAAGACTTGCGATATTTGATAAACGCAAACCAATTCCAAAACGTCCGCCGGCATTTACCTTTTTTTTGATCAGTGGAATATGGAGTTGCAGTTGTTCAAAATGTTGTTCCCAGCTTTCCCCGGGATGAATATTACTGCAATACGTCAATTGCCCATAACGGGTATCCATGTCATTTTGTTTTTGTTGATCCAATCCCCGGATCTTTTTAAAAGCTGTATATCCAGTTCATGTACTTCTTCACCTTTGCCGATAGCCTGCAAAAGCATGATGGTGAGTCGGCCGCCAAGATGCTCGCGAAACTCATTCATACCGGCAACCAAAGGACTGTTCTCATCTTCAATTGTCATTTGGGGATGCGTAAGATCGAATCCAAGTTTGGCCATAAGCCCCACAATCCTTGTAATTTCATTTTCTGATATCTTCCCTGCAAGAAATGAATACACGCTGTCGAGAACAATTCCCATCGCCACCGCTTCGCCATGCAGCACGGAGAAACCCGTTAGCTGTTCCAATTTATGTGCACTCCAATGGCCAAAATCCAACGGCCTGGAAGATCCCATTTCAAAAGGATCGCCACCTGCAATGTGTTGCAGGTGCAATTCAGCGCAACGCTTTACAAGATATTTCATCGCCGTCATGTCTCTTTGAGCCAGAAAGCCTGCATGGTCTTCTATCCAATCAAAAAAAGCGGCATCTTTTATCAGCGCTACTTTAATGGCTTCCGAAATGCCCGACCGCCAATGGCGTTCGTTCAATGTAGTGAGAAAATGATAATCATTAAAAACTGCAGCGGGCGGCGCGAATGTTCCGAAAAAATTTTTCTTCCCGAAAAAGTTAACTCCATTCTTAACGCCGATACCCGAATCGTTTTGCGATAGTACAGTAGTTGGGATGCGTATATGCCGGATACCCCGGTGCGAAACAGCTGCTGCATAACCGGCAACATCGAGCAAAGAGCCGCCACCGATAGCTATGATATACGAATGCCTGTCAATACCATACTGATGTACGGCTTCGGTTATTTTATCAAATGCCAGCAGGTCGTTTTTTGACTTTTCTCCTCCGGGTACCAGTATCATATTTTCAACCAGGGAAAAAGAAGCAGTTTCGCTGAGACAGGCTTTTATTTTGTTCGGCAGATCCGGGTAATGATCTGCTACACCCTGGTCCAAGACAAACAATAATTTTTTCCTGGTATCTGTTTGCCGCGACATTAAATAATCACGAAACAGCGGGTTAGCCATATCAAACAGATCTTCTGTAAAAAAAACCTTGTATTCAAAGTGTACACGGAATGACTGCTGCAAATAATCCATATTCTTCTGCGGAACTTGTGTAAGAGGCGATTTAAAAATAGTGTGAACCTATAAAAAAATGAGAAAAATAGCAAGCCCGCAGCAAAATTAACGATTAGTTCGCGTTGCAACTTGTATCAGGTTACGGCAAACAATCTTGCCAGTATAATTGATAAAGGCAACAGGCATAAAATGATCAACGCCCCGCCAACTGAGCCATAGGCAGCGGCCCAGGAAGCGTTCATTAATATAATGGCGAGCACACCCGCTTTTACGGATCGACCGATATTTGGAGCAACCGGATCTTTTATGGCTTTACTTAATGGTAAGAATATCATGACAGCAAATAAAAGTATAAATCCTGATGCCTTTAACAACTGGCCATTGGTGAAAGCCAACCAGCTAATGAAGGCTAATACGATCAAATAAAGAAAAGCAGCAGCATAAAGCGTTTTCTTTTTACCGCCATGCACTTCGTCGCGGCTGATCATCGTTATGGCCGCGATATATATAACAGGGAAAATGCCAAGCCACCAATATTGCGTGACGGCCGCCGGCACTATACTAATTCCTAATAACAAATTGAATCCACGGCATAGACCCATATTAAGGGGCCCCCACCATGACTGATGTTTTCCCCACTTATCATAAATTAATGCAGCAATAGCAATAATAACAGCCAGCAAAACTGAAAGAGACATTAATTCTGCCGGGTGAACAAAAGCTGCAGTAATGATTGCCATCAATAATAACAATCCACCCAGGATTGACGCACTTCTTGAGCTGATCAGCCCGCTTGGTATCGGACGTTCAGGCCTTTCGATCTTGTCTAGTTTAGCATCAAAAACATCATTGAAGACCACACCTCCGCCGTAGAGGCCTACCGTAACCAACACTAATAAAAAAAGGGGTAATAGAGAAAAGGCCGGAAACGATAAATATCCGGAGATTATTATACCTGCAAGAATATCCGCAATAGCTGTCACAATATTCGCGGGGCGCATCAAACGAAGAAAGCCTGTCAATCTTTGCACTTGCTGGTATTTATCGGATGATGATCGAATCCCTGTCCATTCTTGGTTGTTGTCCGCCTCTTAAAATGGTATTGCCCTGGAATTTCTGACTTTGATCAATTTCCTGCAGACCGGTAAGTTCCGCTTCATTGATTTGCTTGCTTTGTGCAAAAGCAGTAATAGCATTTAGATAAGTTACCATTTTTATATCGTCATCACTAATGCCCTTTTCCTTCATCAGCACCGCTGTTTTTGGAACCGCCAGCGGATCACTGATACCCCAATCGGCGGCGGAATTGATCATGATCCGTTCCGTTCCATATTGTTTTACGATCTCAACCATTCGTTCATTACCCATTTTTGTAAAAGGGTAAATAGTAAAAGCCGCCCAGAAGCCACGGTCCAGCACTTCTTTTACTGTTTCTTCATTGTTGTGATCAACAATTACGGTATAAGGATCAAGCCCTTGCTCCACCGCTATGTCCATACTACGGGTAGTGCCTCTTTTTTTATCACGATGGGGGGTATGGATCTGTACCGGCAGTTCCGCTTCTTTTGCCAGTTCCAACTGCAGGCGATAATATTTTTCCTCCGCCGCCGTCTGGTCATCAAAACCGATCTCGCCAATACCGACCACTCCTTCTTTGTAAATAAATAATGGCAGTATTTCCATCACCTGTTCCGCCAGTGCTTCATTGTTCGCTTCGCGGGAATTGAGGCCGATGGTACAATAATGCCGGATGCCATATTGAGAGGCACGAAACCGTTCCCATCCAATTAAGCTGCTATAATAATCCCTGAAAGTAGCGACACCGGTACGGGGTTGTCCCAGCCAGAAAGCAGGTTCAATCAGTCCGACAATACCGGCATCGGCCATGGCCTGGTAATCATCCGTAGTACGTGATGTCATGTGTACATGCGGGTCAAAAAATTTCATCCCCTTTATCTTATCAAGCATGACCGGAAAATTTGTTCCGGGCTGAAGATCTTTTTCGGTGATATTATTGCAACACATAGGCTTTCTGATTTAAAAATTCCACAGGTTGGGTTGCAGGACTAAACAGTTTGCAACATCATTTTTTTGGCAAGTGTATCCCAGTTTAACTGTCCTGAATCAATTTGTGATTTCAATGAATCATTTTTATTTAATAATTCTTTCGCAGCGGGGTAATCACTGTCATTACAAGCCAGAGCCGCGGCTTCTTTTTCTATTGTATCAGCTGAATCAGCAATACGCTGAATATTTTGAAAATTTTTTTCATCAATGAATTTTCCCACGCACCTCCACAGTTGTGGATTTACCGTTCTTGAAGCGGCCCAACGTTCATTGGCATAATCTGAAAGCATATTGGCCAGTTCCTTGTTTGCTCTTAGATCAAGACCAATGATCTGGTGTATTGGCTTTTCTGTAAAAAAAGCTTTCATCACGAGTTGGTTCCATGCGGCCTCACTTAATTGTTCCGATGGATACGGATTGTTGCAAATGTTAGCTTCCAGCACGATCCCGATATTGCTTCTTATACCCTCTGCACAGCGGCTACGCCATAATTCAGGCCATGGCAAAACAGGAAGTGAAGAATACAAAGCAACGAGTTCATTCATTTCCGCTGACAGAAAAAGATTTTCTATCGAATTGAAAAAATGATCTTTTTTGGCGGCATCGATATGGAGCAAAAGCCAAACTCTGCACAGCCGGTCGACGGACCATTTGTCAATAGTAAAATGTGGCCTCGCCAATGAAAGGGTCTCGGCCTGTTCTTTGGTAAAATGAATAATTGTCCTGCCGGTTTTTCGCGGCATGCTGACAAAACCTGTATTTAATTGCTGAGTGGAATGATTTCCAAGAACGCATTTTTCCGCCAGCCAGCTCCAGGTTTCAGGTAGTAGATTCTGCCGGATGATAGCCGAAATGATTTTTTTTATCTCACCAGTGCGATCCATTATAAATTACGCTTTACTTCTGCAGATCAAAATACAATATATTTTGCGGGAACAAAATTTTCTATCAGCGAAATTAATGCTAATCGATGAAATGAATAGGACTGTCCGGGTTTTAATTTAACCGGATAGACGAACGTTTTTGAATTTAATTTGCGTAAGCAGGAAAAAAACCAGCAAGAAAGAAACAGATAAACAATTGACGAAACGATGTGTAAAATTTTAATTGCTCTTTTTACAAAATATACCGATTGGCTTTTAGCCAGGTTTTTAACCGATCCATCCATTTATCTGTTGTGGTTGAATTGTTCAGCCCAAAGCCATGACCACCGCGTTCGTAAAGTCTTAATTCAGCGGGTACTTTGTTTTTTATCAACGCTTCATAATACCGGACACTGTTTTCATATTTCACCGCACCATCATCTTTTGCATGGACCAGGAAAGCAGGAGGTGTTTTTGGGGTAACCAGTAATTCATTGGAATATTCTTTTATTTTTTCCGCTGATGGATCTTTGCCGATTAAATTGTTCCTGCTACCCTTGTGAGCCATACTATCTATAAAACTTATGACAGGATAAACCAGAATGGAAAAATCAGGCCGCAGGGAGATATTTCCAGGATTATCAATAACTGCTTTATCAAAATGCGTAGAAGCGGTAGACGCAAGGTGCCCACCGGCCGAAAAGCCCATGATACCGATCTTATCCGGATCAACATTCCATTGTGTTGCATTTTGCCTCACCAACTGAATAGCCCTTTGCGCATCCTGCAAAGGACCGATCGATTTATCAACCATGATCGCATCGTCAGGCAAACGATATTTTACTACGAATGCCGCTACGCCCCATTCATTAAAAACTTTTGCGATATCAAACCCTTCATGACCTGCGGCTACCATGCCATAGCCACCCCCTGGGCAAATAACTACCGCCGTTGTTTTCACGGAACTGACAGCGGGTATGTAGATAGTTAATGTAGGAATAGAAACCTGGGTTATCCGGATACTACCATTGGCGGAATCGGCCTTTTCTTTATTGACGGAAGGTTTGCTATTGGGTATTGTTTCGTATAAAGGGATGCTGACTTGTGCTGGTGATGGGCTGGTCGAAACTAAATACATAAAAAACAGTACTACTATTTTTTTCATAGATCAAAAACCCGTTTGAAAATTTTTCTTTTCGTCGAGGACAGCAGCCAGGTTCTCACAAAAAAACAAATTGCTTTCTTCACGATTAACTTTGCACCGTCTCCGGCGCTGTTTCAGCAAGAGCTTCTACAGCAGGCGTAATATTGACGATGGTCAACTGAAGATCAGAATTGAGGCTGATCTTGTAGTTATTCTGGCGCAGCAATCCTTTTGCGATCTCATCTTCCAGTAATACTACCACGAGCTCTTTTGCGGGAGCAGATTGGCTGATAGTGCTAAAGCGGCCTTTCACGAGCTCAACATTAAAAGAACAGGAGGGCTTGCGGGCCCGATTGCCTTTTTCAAAATCCGTCCGGTTAAGACCCATCTTTTGCTCTGCGGTTGCTGACTTTTTCAGCAGTATCCTTATCACAGGCAGATATTTGCTCCAAACATGTGTATACATATTATTTTTTTTCTGTTAAAGGAAAACATTGGCAGGCTTCTATGCAAAAGTACTGATCTTAAAAGCGAAAATGGGATTTAATTAGCATTCCCTTGCTTTTCATGATCACCGCCAACCTCCACCGACGATGCCAAATGGCAATATTTATCTGCTGAACTCCCTAATAAAGGTTAACTTACATCCACCACAACTCAGGCAGACCGCTATTTTCGTATAAATCATGCCGGTTTTCATTTTTTAAATTAATTCCATGAAGAAAGATACACTTGTACAGTTTGTTTGTTTTGTAACAGATCTTGAATTTTCTGAATTTATTTCCAAATGGGATTTCTATGCCGGTCAGTTTACCGGCGCCCATTCACAAATGACCCTGCAGGAGAAATTTGAAAGCCGGGGTAAATATAAGTACGTATCACAACACGAATGCCTCGACAAGGATTTTGAATTCGCCTTCATGAAAGGAAGAAATTCAGCTCATTTTCCTGAACACAAGGCCAAAGTGGTGCAAGCCGGTGGGTATATGCCCCTGCAACTGGAAAGTCCTCAAAAAAAAGAGAAAGGGGTTATCAAGCTAATGGCTTTTATCAGTCATGATGAAACAGATATTTCTTTTTACAGCCAATTGCCTTTGTATCGACACCTCAATATATACCAGGCATGGTATGAAAGCTGCTTGTATGCCTATGTAATGGAATTTTTCGTAGAAGAAGCTCATGCGGCTGAGCTTTTACAGCAGCTTAAGGCAAGGGATGGCGCCGAATCAGGTTTATATAAAGAATGCACTCTCCCAGGTACGTCTAAAAAAGAAATAGCATCCCGTAAATTAGTAGCGGCGGCTGCAGGAAATGTAAACGAAAAAGCCGTTAGTCATCGATAGATATAGTCTCCTGATAACATTTTTTTAAAAACAAGGCGGTCGTTTACAACTGTTCAAAACCTTTTATCACGACAATCCGCTGCTGATACAAAAGTTAGCGTCTCCGATGGTATCAATTATTATATTATAAGGATAAAACCATAACTATGCGCAAAACATCTTTGTGTTTAATAGTTCTTGCCTTTTCTTTTTCATCTTTTGCACAAACACAGCAGGAATTGGTAACGAATGCCGTTAAAGATTATGTAGATGCTTTCTACTATGGCGACACCAGCAAAATCCACCAAAGCATTTCCTTGAACGTAGTAAAATATGGTTACTACATGCCAAAAGGAAAAACTATCTACGAAGGTGAGCCCATGTCGTTTAAAGAAATGATCGATTATGCATCCGGTGTTAAGAAACGCGGCGTAAGTCCCAATGTAGAAAAATTCCCAAAGAATATTGATGTATTTGATGTGTTGGATCAAACAGCAAGCGCCAAACTCACCGCCTGGTGGGGTACTGATTATTTATTGCTGGCCAAATTAAACAACCGCTGGATGATCACGCATGTGCTTTGGCAATCGCCTCCGGCAAAAATTTAAAGAATACATCAAATCCATTATATTGCTGATAAAATGAAGTGATGCCGAAGCAGTATTCAAAATCAGCGACTGGGTTTATGGTTTTTATCACGATCGTCGCATGGCTGGCCCTGGTTCTTCAATTATATATTTCGATTAAGAACACCGAAACAAATGGTCTTACACCACTTGTAGCCACCTGGAATTTTTTCAGCTATTTTACCGTATTGACGAATTTGATGATAGCCTTATGTCTTAGCTTTATTTTGTTAAGCCCTTCCACTTCGACCGGGCGTTTCTTTTCAAAACCCACTACCATTGCAGCAATCGCTTTGTATATTTTTATTGTCGGGCTCACCTACAATACTATTCTGCGTTTTATTTGGGAACCTGCAGGCCTGCAAAAATGGGTGGATGAAGCTCTGCACGTAGTGGTGCCGGTTCTTTTTGTATTGTTCTGGTTGCTGATTTTTACCAAAGGAACATTGAAATGGTCGCATCCATTTAGTTGGCTCGTTTATCCCGCCGTTTATTTAGTATATGCCTTGCTCCGGGGAGAATATTCGGGGTTTCATGCTTATCCCTTTATTAATACTGCCGAGCTTGGTTATGGTCGTGTGCTATTAAATTCAGGTGGCCTGATGCTGGTATTTATAGCAACCGGTTTATTATTTGTTGCGATAGACAGAAACGTGGGGCGCAAGAGCAGTAGTTAGTTAATTAATAAAGCATTTCAATAAGAAAAAGGAAAATAGCATTTCGCTTGGTATTTTTGATAAAAGAATAACCTGATGATCTCCTACAACCCCAAAGATTGGTTTACTTATATTTTTCATATTCATAAAGCCGACACCGTTCGCAAATTGGGTCCCTTACTTATTGGCATAAGTGTTTACGCCTGCCTTATCGCCTACCTCGAATTGGAGTACTGGGAACTTTCGTCCACCAGCTATATCAAAAATATACCGGTCATGCATACCCTCCTGGGTTTTGCCATTTCCATGCTACTCGTATTCCGGACCAACACAGCTTATGACCGCTGGTGGGAAGGCCGCAAACTTTGGGGCAGTTTGGTAAACAACAGCCGCAACCTGGCTATGAAACTGTCGTCCTTTTTACCAATAGATGAAACAGCACAACGATCTTTCTTCCGCAAGATCATTCCCGCTTTCGCTTACAGCCTGCACAATCATTTGCATAAAGAAAAAATAAGAGTAGAGCTCTTTGAAGACGAAGAGCACAAACATGTTTTCAGTAAGTTGGATCACGATAAACATATTCCTAACCAGGTGGCATTATTGATGTACCAGCATGTTCAGCAACTTTACCAGGATAAAAAAATAACCGGCGATCAACTGATCGTACTCAACAATGAACTGCAATCTTTTACGGACATCTGTGGCGCCTGCGAACGAATCAAGAATACGCCGATCCCCTTTTCGTATAGTGTATTTATCAAAAAATTCATTTTCATTTATGTGATGACATTACCCTTTGGATATGTGTTTACGCTGGGTTATTATGTGATTCCGGTGGTCGCATTTGTATTTTATGTACTGGCAAGTCTTGAGCTGATAGCTGAAGAAATTGAAGATCCATTTGGCGGTGACCCCAATGATGTACCTACCGAAAAGTTAGCGCAAAACATTCAGCGGGGCGTGGCGGATATCATCTGATCAATCGTTAATAATTTCTTACACAGGCAACTTTCGCACTGCTTCTTTCGTTTAAAGGACTGGTAATGATTTCTGTCAAAACCCGTCATTTATGAAAAAGTTCCATTTAGTATTATTAGTGCTGGCTTCAGTATTTTTCATTTTGTCCTGCAGCAAAAGCAGTTCGAATACTGCACCTCCTGCCATTGCCTGTGATGGAACAGTTAGAAGTTTTATTACCGATGTGAATCCCATCATACAAACGTTTTGCAACCAGGCCAACTGTCATACTAATGGAAGCGTCAATGGTCCCGGCCCGCTAACGAATTATACCCAGATCTTTAATGCCCGGTCCGTTATACGTGGTGCTGTTGCTTCCGGACTTATGCCACAAAACGCCACGCTGACCATGGCTCAAAAAACGGCTATTGTTTGCTGGATCGAAAGCGGTGCGCCGAATAATTAACACAAAGGTTTTATCTTTTTTTTATTGATCATTTTTCATTCTTCAACGAGCACGCATGCCTGTTTAATGACCCGAATCAGTTTTTCCGTATCACTGGTTCAGGGGTTCTTTTTAAATCCAGACGGATCTGATGAATGAACATCATCGTTACTCTTTTCTCAATATATTTATGGCTTAAATTTTTTATATGCTAAAAGGCATTACTCCTTTTCTATTGCTATTTATTACACTTTCTACTTTTTCGCAGACAACGTTAGATAAACTTACTGTTGAAAAAATAATGCGTGATCCTAAATGGATAGGAACTTCTCCTTCCGATCCGCAATGGTCGGCTGATGGTAAAACTCTTTTTTTCAACTGGAATCCCGACAAAGCAACTTCTGATTCATTATACTATATCACTACCGGCAACAAAATACCCGTAAAGGCAACCGTGGAGCAAAAACAAAACTTGCTGTCGGCCAGTTCTCTCGTTTACAATAGATCAAGGACCGCGTATTTATATAGTAAAGACGCCGATATTTTTTATACCGACATTAAAACAGGAAAAACAAAAAGGATCACGGAGACAACCGAAACTGAAACCAACCCGCAGTTTTCCTTCAATGAAACGAAGATCGTTTATAGCCGCAGCCAGAACTTATATGCCTGGAATATCCTTACCGGGGAAATGCAACAACTGACAAACCTGAAAACCGGGACTGCTTCGTCAACAACAAGCACCGCGACGGCGAGAACCGGCGGTGCAAACTCATCAGCAAAGGCCGCTACAGAAAGTGGAAACCAACAGGAAGCCTGGCTTAAAAGAGACCAGTTGCAATATTTTGAAGTATTGCGATCAAGAAAAGAGAAAAAAGATCTGGCTGATGCTTATACGAAGGACACAAAGAAAAATGAACTGCGCAGTATCAGTATCGACGATAAAGCCTTACAAGGGTTAAGTATAAGTCCTGATGGACGATTTATAAGCTATCGCCTCACCAAATCAGCGACTGGCAATAAAACCACGATCGTTCCAAATTATGTAACTGAAAGCGGCTTCACTGCTGATATACCGGCACGAACCAAAGTGGGTGAAATAGCGGGCAGTTCCGAGTTCTTTATTTACGACCGGGAAAGAGATACGGTACTGGCTATAAAAACTGATTCGATACCTGGTATTAATGACCTGCCTGATTATGTAAAAGATTATCCTAAACAAGCAGATGAAAAGACAAAGAAGGTTTCGCCGCGTTCTGTTACGGTCTACGGGCCTTATTGGTCACCCAACGGTGAACATGCTGTTGTTGAAATTCGTTCGGATGATAATAAAGATCGGTGGCTGATGTTGCGTGACACCGCGACAAATAAATTGAAGTTATTAGACCGCCAGCGGGATGAAGCATGGATCAGCGGTCCGGGAACATTTGGCATACTGGGATGGGTCAATGACAACAGTTTTTGTTTTCAATCAGAAGCAACAGGCTATTCCCATATTTACTTAATGAATGTAGCAAGCGGTGAAAAGAGGGCATTGACAGAGGGGAAATATGAAGTCCAGAAAGCACAACTTTCTATCGACAAGAAATATTTTTATATCAGCACCAATGAAGTGCATCCGGGAGAACAACATTTTTACAGGTTGAATATTGCTACCGGAAAAAAAGAAAAGATCAGCACACAAACCGGCTCCAACCAGGTGACTGTTTCACCTGATGAAAAATACCTTGCGGTTCTTTATTCCTACTCCAACAAGCCATGGGAATTATACTTACAGGAAAATAAATCAAATGGCAAAACAGAACAAATAACTTTTAAAGCACAGAGTGATGAGTTCAAAACTTATGCCTGGAAAGATCCTGAAGTGATCAGCTTTACTGCCCGGGATGGAGCTACAGTTTATGCCAGGTTATACAAACCATCCAATCCACATCCGAATAAACCAGCCGTATTATTTGTACATGGCGCCGGTTATTTACAGAACGTACACAAATGGTGGAGCAGTTATTTCCGTGAATATATGTTTAACAATATGCTGGCCGACAACGGCTACTATGTACTGGATATTGATTATCGCGGTAGTGCCGGTTATGGACGGGATTGGAGAACGGGGATCTATCGGCACATGGGTGGAAAGGATCTGACCGATCATGTCGATGGAGTGAATTACCTCGTTAAGAATTTTGGCGTTAATCCTCAACATGTGGGATTGTATGGCGGGTCCTACGGCGGTTTTATTGCATTGATGGGTCTTTTTACCGAACCGGAGGTCTTTGCTGCCGGAGCCGCACTCCGCCCGGTAACGGATTGGGCGAACTATAATCACCCTTACACTTCCAATATATTAAATGAACCGTTCAGTGATTCCATCGCTTACCGGAAAAGTTCCCCTTTCTACTTTGCCGAAGGATTAAAAGGCGATTTGCTGATCTGTCATGGCATGCTGGATGTAAATGTACATTACCAGGATGCCGTGAAATTGGCGCAAAGGCTGATCGAATTAGGAAAAGATAATTGGGAACTGGCTTCTTACCCCATGGAGGATCATGGTTTTGTAGAGCCGAGTAGCTGGACGGATGAGTATAAAAGAATATATAAGTTGTTTGAGAGAGTGTTGAAAGGCCCCCTCTAATCCGATAGCTATCGGATCTCCCCCGATAGGGGAGACTTGCAACACACAGCCCTCGCTTTTCGGATAGTATAATTTTAATGATGTTTTTCGAAAGTGGTGAGCAGAGGTATGAAATTGATGTGGTAGTTATATCGTTTGGCCTTGCAATGCAGCACCGTCCCTTCTCCAAGGGATAAGAGGGATGAGGCCGTCAGTCATTGAACAGTACCAAAACATCAATCTTCGACCTTCAAAGCACTGATTTCAAAGAAATCCCGAACTTTTCGAATTCCCTATATTTGTACCTCAACAAAAGAGGCTATGGCGAAACCACTGGAAGATTTTGATGCAAACCTGGCAGGTGAGGACGGAAAAACGGAAGAAACGAAAAGTAGCTGGTTCAAACGTATAAAGAAGGGCATCAACACCAAGACGTCGGAAAAAAAAGAAACACCGGAAGGGCTGTGGACCAAATGCCCTGAATGCAATTATATCTGCACGATCTCCGAACTGCGGGAACATTTATTCGTTTGTCCTAAATGTAGCTATCACCACCGGATCAGCAGCAGCGAATACTTTGAAATATTATTCGACAACAGTGAGTATACAGAGCTTTTTGACAATATCAGGAGCAAGGACTTCCTGGAGTTCACCGATCTGAAATCGTATAAAAAAAGGCTGGAAGAAATATGGAGCAAGACCGATCTGAAAGATTCGATGCGGGTAGCCGTGGGAAAAGTGGGTGGTTATGATCTGGTAGTAGCCTGTATGGATTTTGAGTTTATCGGTGGATCGCTGGGAAGTGTTATGGGTGAAAAATTTGCAAGGGCTGTAGACTATTGCATCGAGAACAAAATGCCGTATATGGTGATCAGCAAAAGTGGTGGCGCCAGGATGATGGAAAGTGCTTTTTCGCTGATGCAATTAGCGAAGACAAGCGGTAAGCTTTCCCAGCTAAGCGACGCACAACTGCCTTATATCTCCTTGCTGACGGACCCTACTTTTGGTGGTATTTCCGCCTCCTTTGGTATGCTGGGCGATCTTAATATAGCTGAACCCGATGCCCTGATCGGTTTCGCCGGACCACGGGTCATTAAAGAAACGATCAAGAAAGACCTTCCCGAAGGCTTCCAGCGAAGCGAATTCGTTTTAGATCATGGCTTTTTAGATTTCATTGTAACCCGGCCATTATTAAAAGAAAAATTGGCAAAAGTGCTGGGGCTTTTTAAAAATTAGTATTCCTGTTACATATGATCAGCCCTGCCTTTGGCGGGGTTAATTATTGTATAAATCAGCAAGTCCTTTATGGGGGCTTACTATATTTGCAGCTTATCCCTCTCATGAGTGAAATTAAAAACAGAACGGCCTGGCACGAATACTTCATCGACAACCAATATGAAGCCGGGATGGTATTGCTAGGTACGGAAGTGAAATCGATCCGGGGAGGCAAGGTGAGTTTTAATGACAGCTATTGCCTGCTGCACAAAGGAGAAATATGGATAAAATCATTGCATATCGCTGAATATTCGCATGGCAACCTGAATAATCATGACCCGGTAAGAGACAGAAAATTATTATTACAAAAGAAAGAAATAAAAAAGATCGAATCGAAGCTAAAAGAGAAAGGTTATACCCTGATCCCACTCCGTATTTATCTTAATGAAAAAGGGTTGGTGAAAATGGACATTGGGTTGGCCAAGGGGAAAAAACTGCATGATAAACGGGAAACCCTCAGGAAAAAAGACGTGGAGCGGGAAATGAAGCGGTATGTTAAATAATTAATGTAAATGATTGTCCGGATAAGCATGGTTTTTGTCAACTGAATAGCAATATGAAGAAATTGTTCCTGCTGGCTACTGTTTTTATTGTGCTGCAATCGCGGGCACAGTCTGTATTTGGGTATTGGTATGGTACAGCCAGTGTAAAAACAAATTCGATAGCCAGCAATTATTTGGTTGAACTTATCCTGCAACCGGAAAAAGGAAGTGTGAAAGGTATTCTTAGCTACTATTTTAAGAGTACCTATCGCAGTGTACAGGTAAAGGGAAACTATGATGCCAGGACGCGGGAGCTAAGTTTGTTGAATGTACCCATTACCTACTATGGATCACTCAGCACCATGGAAGTTGATTGCATCATGAATTTTTTCGCTAAGTTGAAAGTGGCCAAAGTAGGATCTAATCTCACCGGAGCTTTTAAAGGATTGAAGGATAACAAGTATATGTGCGTCGATGTAAACTTCACCCTGTCGCTGGATCCCGACATGAGCAAACAGGATTCGGTGTCGCTGGCACTTCGCACCTTCAAAGAGGTGAACCAGGTATGGAAACCCTCAGCTGCTGATACCCTGCCGTCGGTTAATATAGTGCAGCGCAAAGTGATCAATTATGTAGTGGAAAGCCAGTTTAAAGAAAGAGAGAACATTCTGATCGACGAAATTGAAGTGGATTCGGATTCATTAAAAATTGATTTTTATGATAATGGTGAAATAGATGGCGATTCGATTTCTGTTTTTTTTAACCAGCAACTAATGGCCTTCTCCCAAAAACTGAGTACCCGGTCCCTCCATTTTAATATAGCACTTGATCCCCGCAAAGAACTAAACGAGCTGAGCATGTTCGCGGATAACCTGGGTAAGATACCTCCTAACACAGCGCTAATGATCATCACCGACGGAGACAAAAAACATGAAATAAGATTATCGAGCAACCTGGAGAAGAATGCGACGGTGAGGTTAAAAAGAAAGAAGAAGTAAAACCCTCCAAACATCCCGTTTGCTTCCTGCTTCGCCTCGTTCGCAGTCGCAATTGTAACGGGGTAGCAATTCGGTAACAGATTGCCCTTTATTTTGTGATCCAATTTCTTTCAACTTTTTTATACTGATCGGGTAATAACTTGACAGCTTCTTCCATCGAGTTATAGGGGGCATCCTGAACAACTTGCCAGTTTTTGTCACAGCTAAAACGATAAAAATTGACGGAGTCGTGGTACTTACACAAAGCGAGACCGAAAACTTCTTCTTCCTCGCCATCGATATCACCAACAACACCGAATGGCGCTTGTCCAGACCAAGCCCATTTTAAAACTTTTGCACCGTCTAAATAATTTGGTGGTTCCAACATGATTCAGTTAACAATTGAACGAATGAGTATTGCTAAACAAAAGCAGCTTTTCCTTATAAATTTATATTTCAGTTGTCACTGACAAAATTTGTAAAAGACCCTATTATCGACCATAAATCCCAATCCGCCGCGGGTGAGCTGTTACACTCTGTTTGTTGAAAATACTTTATAAAACCAATCACCAAATGTATAGCGCTATTTCTACTATTGGGCACCAAAGCCCCTCCTGAGCTTGTCGAAGGATCGGGGGTGTTTGGGGGTCAAAACAACTCCGGCTGATTATCACTCTGCTTAGTCTTCGCCCATTCCATCTGCACACTTTTGCTATAATCCAGCAATTTTGTTCCAACAGTTCTCCAACCCATCACTTCCGCCACTTTTACGATCTTAAATTTGGCTTTACGGACCTGGTCGCCCCTTCCACTTTGTACAGCTAATATTGGTTCTGCATCGGTCGAAACCGCCTCCACGTAGTTTCCGTCCCCCTCTTTGATGAAAAAGAACTTGTTTTTCAACGTAGTTGTTTCGATCTTAAATCGCTTCACATTGTATTGAAGATTTTTTTTATCCAGGTAAATAGCGGATATGATCTTCTCCCCATCAAATTTTTCGATCAGGAGAATTTTATCCGCATCAAAACGCTGCGTCATTTCCTGGTCGGTGATCATATAATTTCCATCATTATACACGATAAGTATCCTGTCATCCGGCTCAAAGCTTCCCAATAATATTCCTTTTTCATCCGCATTTAGCCTGCCAAACTTATCATCAAACCAAAGCTTACGCCCACTCAACGTTGCTTTTCCCGCCTCTTTGAATTTGACTGATTTTATAGGATACCTTGTCACCTGGTTGCCCATACTGCTGCGGCCTTTGATCGCAAGCTCCTCAAAATAAAAATCAAACTCTTTCTTGTGGGCGGATGATCCCGGTGTCAAAATTATTTTTACTACCTCCGCTTCGCCATTGGGATTTACACTCAGGTAATGAACCTTGCTTTTTTCATCACCCTTCGTCAGGTCGTATTCCTTATCTCGTGTTACACCCGTTACATTAAACCGTTTGGCATAGCTCAACCCTCCCTTACCATCCGAATAGATCATATTGTAAGTAGTCCGCTCGTCGTTCTTTTGAAAGACGGCGGCATGAAGAATGTCTTTCCCGATAAATACTTTCTCCTGCACTTTTACCACCTTCATGATACCGCGCTTGGCAAAGACAATGATATCGTCGAGGTCAGAACATTCAAACAATAACTCATCTTTTTTCAAACCGGTACCAACAAAGCCTTCCTCCCGGTTGACATAGACTTTTGTATTAGCCATCGCCACCTGTTTGGCTTCGATAACTTCCAGTTGTTTGATCTCTGTTTTTCTTTCCCTGCCTTTTCCATACTTCTTCAACAGATTCTCATAATAGGCCACGGCGAAATCGACCAGGTTATTGATATCGTATTTAACTTGCTTGATATCTGCTTCCAGGCCTTTGATCTGTGCATTCAGTTCATCAATATCGAGCCGATAAATACGGCGAACAGGTTTTTCCGTCAACTTAAGAATATCTTCTCTTGTTATTTCTCTTTTCAGTTGTTTTTTAAAAGGAACAAAGGCCTTGTCGATCGCTTCGATCACTTTATCCCAGGTCTCGTGCTTCTTCTCTAACTCTTTATAAATTTTTTCTTCAAAGAATATTTTTTCCAGCGACGTGTAATGCCATTTTTCCTGCAACTCCGCCAGCTTGATCTTTAATTCCTTTTCCAGCAGGTCTCGTGTATTATCCGTTGAAATCTTCAGCAGTTCCTGCACACCCAAAAACTCGGGCTTCAGATTCACGATCACGCAGGCATTAGGTGAAATAGAAGTCTCGCAATCCGTGAACTTATATAATGCATCTATCGTGATATCAGGAGAGATGCCCGGCGCCAGGTCAACTTGTATCTCAACATCGGCCGCCGTATTATCCGTTACTTTTTTGATCTTGATCTTGCCCTGGTCATTGGCTTTTACGATCGAGTCCATCAGTTGCGTGGTGGTAACACCATAGGGAACACTTTTGATCGCCAGTGTTTTTTTATCTACTTCCTCTATATGGGCCCTTACTTTTACTTTGCCACCCCGCTTTCCCTGGTTATAATCCGTCACATCTATCATTCCCCCGGTTTGGAAATCCGGGTACAGTTCAAATTTTCTTCCACGCAAATACTTAATGGAGGCTTCAATAAGCTCACAAAAATTATGTGGCAATATCTTGGTAGATAAACCTACTGCAATACCATCAGCACCCTGTGCCAGCAATAACGGAAACTTCATTGGTAAAGTGACCGGTTCATTCTTCCGACCATCGTAACTCAGTTGCCATTCTGTAGTTTTTGCATTGAATGCGACCTCTAATGCAAACTTGCTAAGCCTTGCTTCGATATAACGGGGAGCGGCTGCATCATCGCCTGTTCTTACATCACCCCAGTTACCCTGTGTTTCGATCAGCAGATCTTTTTGACCCAGATTCACCAACGCATCTCCGATACTCGCATCGCCATGCGGATGGTACTGCATCGCCTGCCCGATGATATTTGCTACTTTATTAAAACGGCCGTCATCCATTTCCTTCATGGCATGAAGGATCCGGCGTTGCACTGGTTTTAATCCGTCTTCAATGGCTGGCACGGCTCTTTCCAGTATAACATACGATGCGTAATCCAGGAACCATGTCTTATACTGGCCGTGGAGACCGCTGTCGTTGTTTTGTATCTGGTCTATATTTTTTGATTTCGACATAATAAAAAATAATTAGAAAAATATTCAATGCTCAATGTTCAATTTTCAACACTCAATGTTGAGCATCTTTAGGTTTGAGCGGCTTATTCTTATTCGCAGTTTCAATACTCTTTGCCATAATAGCAATAAGTTCTTCAGTTTACTTATAAATACTGTCTAATTTTGAAAACGGGTTTATCAAGGCCTTCTTCATTATTATCTTCAAAGCTGACCTGCATTCTTTCAATTCTTTTAAAACAACTGACAGTTTATGAACAAAGTCATTCTTTGACTCTGCACCTTGCACTTCTCCATAATTAAATGTTGGCGACATGCAGGATTTTATCAATTGGCCGGCGATATAATTTCCTGCACGTGTATTCGGCAATGAATCTACCACATCAATCATTCTGCAGCTATACTCAACCAATCTATCTTCAAGATCATATTTTCGATTCTCCATTTTGAAACGACTTTAATTGAAAATTGAGCATTGAACATTGAGAATTGAACATTACTAAGACCACTAAACACAGCCACCAGCCTATCTCTCTACCTCACTCACTTCACCAACCATATCTGTTTTTCCTTTCGCACCAGCTAACTTCACATCAAAATCTTTCCAACCTTTATTCAGTTCACCGGTTACTTCTATTTTTCCTTCGGCGATCAACTGCTTCATACGCCACATCAAAAACAAATCGCCTGTTTTTATTTTCATCCGGTGCAATGTGTTTGTCAAAACACGGTTAGCTTTCTGCCAATCGCCGGTAAGATTTTTCAGGATCTCAGTATCGTAAAAGGTTTCATCCTTGCTCCCGATCTTCTTTCCGCCTTCCAGTATTCTTACCATTCCATTCTCTTCACATAATCTTTTCCATTCATCCGGATCCACTTCAAATTCACTTAACGTGATCGGGCGGGAAAGTTTTTTGGCTTTTGAAAATTCTCTTGGCTGAATCTCATGTAACCAGGAAGGATAAAATATCTGCCCCTTCTCATTAATGAACGGCAGATTATTCATGTATAGCACCATGATGCGTCCTGCAAATTCACTCAACTTTGGCATCAGCCAGTAATAACCGGTTACATCATGTTGGTTTTGTCCCATCCATATCCAGATCTCTTCTTCCGGGTTAACAGTTAATTTTTCTTTTAATTCCGTCACTGTTTCCCTGTCATCAAATTTCACCTTATTGGTTCCGGAATAAGATGAATTTTCCGAGAGACTCATCCACCAGTTATACCTTGCCTGCCAGCCTTCCTCAGTATCCAGAGCCGTCAATGGGCCAACTGCAAAATCATCTTTGATCTGTACGACCTCTCCCGCCAGCGTTTCATCCTGCTCTATCACCTGCTTCATCAGGTCTACTTCTGATTCGTTAAAAACGACGTGTATCATAATTGTTTGTCTTTATGAATAAAAATTAAATCCCCACCGGGGTCCTGTTCACCCGCGACTGCTTTCTTCAAAGCCGTTCCACTTAGATAATATTTTTCAAACCCGGCATTGTTTAATGCTGCTTCCACAATAGGTTTATGATCACCCCAGGTTTCAATTTGTATGATTGGTTTAAACTTTTTTAGCACCGGGATGATCTCGGGTATCACTACTTCTTCGTACCCTTCAATATCACATTTCAAATAGTCTATCTTTTCAAATCCTTCAAACAGCTCATTGGCTTTCCTCATATCTGCCTCAAAAGAAAATTCATACTCGGAAAGCGGCTTGTTGCTTTTCTCATCATAGATATGCGGCAGGCCGGTACGCAGGTAACCAAAATGATCCGGCGTGACCAAATGAACTTTTTTATCTTCCTTCCCCAGCGCATAGGGGTATAATGTAATATTCTTTCTCCCGCTACATGACCATTTGATGATCTTGTTGTATAACGGCACCGGTTCTATAGCGATCACCTTCCCGGTATCGCCCACCCATTTTGAATAGAGCTTCGTAAAATATCCGAGGTTCGCGCCGATATCAACTACCGTATCCCCTTTTTTAATGAGTTGCTTCACTCCGTAATGATAGTTGTAACCCTCATTTGACTTAAGCAAGCCGGTATTGTATAAAAAAAAGAAGCCCCGGTTAAGAAGTTTCAAAAAACGCTCCTCTCCCAACAACCTGAACAAATATGCTTTGATCTTCTTTTTCATTTTCATTTGGTTTGCCACGAATTGCACCAATTCACACGAAGTAACACGATAATCTCATTCTTATAAACCACTTCTTAAAACATGATTCGTGCTAATTCGTGGCAAAAGTATTATCTGCGTCCATTTGCGTTCATCTGTGGCTA
>JANOCH010000040.1:0-1667 GCA_031412015.1 Chitinophagaceae bacterium | reverse complement strand
CTTTCAAAAACTTATGCGTTTCGATTGGTAGAAGAGTTGCCAACTTTTAAAAAAGTTGGCAACTCTTCTGTAGGACAATCAGCTTCGAGCTATTTTTAAAACTTTATGCGTTTCGGTTGATACAATTAAGATCTTCGAACGCTACTTCCAGGCGTTTTATAAAATTCTCTTCGCCCTTGCGCAGCCATACGCGGGGATCATAATATTTTTTATTTGGAGAATCCGGGCCATCAGGATTGCCTAACTGTCCCTGCAGGTACGCTTCACTTTTCTTATAATTATTCAGAACGCCTTCCCAGAAAGCCCATTGCATGTCGGTATCGATATTCATTTTGATAGCACCATAACCGATGGCTTCACGGATCTGGTGCTGAGGCGAGCCACTACCACCATGGAAGACAAAATAAACCGGTTTAGTCCCTGTCTTTAAATTCTTTTCAATATAGACCTGGCTATTATGTAATATTTCCGGTCTTAATTCTACATTGCCGGGTTTGTATACACCGTGCACATTGCCAAAGGCCGCAGCCACGGTAAATAAATTCCCCACCTTACCCAGCTCGGTATAGGAATAAGCAACATGCTCGGGTTGTGTATAGAGTTTGTCATTTTCAACATCACTATTGTCCACACCGTCTTCTTCTCCTCCGGTAACACCCAATTCTATTTCAATACTCATGCCCAATGGCTTCATCCGCTTGTAAAATTCAACCGAAGTGTGAATATTCTCTTCGATAGGTTCTTCGCTCAGGTCAAGCATGTGCGAACTAAAAAGCGGCTGGCCTTTTTCTTTGTAGAATTGCTCGCCTGCATCCAATAACCCGCTTATCCAGGGCAGCCATTTTTTGGCGGCGTGGTCAGTATGCAACACAACAGGTACGCCATAATATTTAGCTACCGTGTGAATATGCAGTGCGCCTGCTATACCACCGGAAATATTTGCCTGTAGTTTGTCATTGGGCATTCCTTTGCCGGCGATAAATTGTGCGCCACCATTGGAAAACTGGATGATAACAGGTGAATTTACTTTCGCGGCTGTTTCTAATGTCGCATTGATCGTGTTCGTGCCAATAGTATTGACAGCAGGTAATGCAAACTGGTTATCTTTTGCATCAGTGTAAAGGGCTTCCAATTCCTCTCCGAAGAGAACCCCGGCTTTGTACTTTTTCATTTTTCCAAGTTCTTCTTTAATGGTAATAAATGTGGTTAAAAAAGGCAGCGACCGTTAAAAAGAGTGGCTAATATACTTATTTATTTTTAGCCGGGATTTTTAACCAAAAATAGTACAGGATTTGGCCACAGATGAACTCAAATAAACACAGATAATTAATTGGTCTTTACCCGGGTTCTTGTGTGAACAAATTGTACTTCTCAATTTTGAAACCCAATGGTATGGCCTGGTTAAAGGTCAATAAGCACAGAAAGAGTATATCTGAGTCCATCTGCGTTTATCTGTGGCTAAAGGAGAAGATAAGATCAATCACTGCTTTTACCCAGGTTGCGCTGCACCAGCATCAGGTTTTTTTGGAGCGTTTGTTTCAACTGGCGTTTGTACTACTGCCAGATAGATTGACATTTGCTGATTAATTTGGTATGAAGGTTATCTTTGAACTAGTTTTTCAACTGTTTGTTTTTATCTGGTGTGTAGATCTCGTCCCTGGCCTTTA
>JANOCH010000039.1:0-6883 GCA_031412015.1 Chitinophagaceae bacterium | reverse complement strand
TGCAGAATCAATAAAACCCACAAAACTATGTCCACCTCTGTAACTAAAAGCCTTGTAATACCATTTGAAGTAATTATCGTCTAATGCAGGCGTCCAGCCGGTTTTTACCTGGCTTAGCGCAGTAGCATAAAAAGTTTGTTGCAAAGGCGGAAGCTTGGCGAGTATATTGGCAATGTCCATTCCATATTGCGGGTTACGCATAATCAGATCAGAGGAATTGGTAGATGATTGCTGGCCAGCACTATTATCATCTTTAGCAACAGAAAGCAGGGGTACCGTTTTTCCGGCTACCTGGGAAGCATCGAGGTAAGCCAGTACCTTAATCAATTCGCGGTTTAATTCGTTTCCTCCTTTGGCGGGATAATGAGGATCGAGATAAGTAATGATGGCTGCTTTTGCCGTGGCATCGGGCATACCCATACGGGTCATCAGCAGCTCAAAAGCACGGATCAGATCTATTTGCTGCGATTCTGTTAACTGATCATAATTAAAAAACTGCAGTGCCGCCAGCATGCTATTCTTATCTTTTGCTTCTCCTTTACGGGCTAAAGCGATCATTGATTCTAAAAGAATGACCGGGTCTTTTTCTGTCAGCGCTTTTTGTTTCCATTCATTCACAGGCTGATGTTCGACGGCTATCCGCGCTGCATATCTTATAATTCGATCCTCATGTTTAAAATATGGCCAGGCAAAATCTATCGCACCTGCTTTTGGTGCAACGTGATATCCTTCCAGCTTTCTTTTACCACAAATCTGATATCGGATTCATATCCGCCGCCGCCGACGGCAGTCCAACCCGATCGCTATCGGGTCTGCTCTCCAGTTCTAATCAAAAGTTCCTTTCTAAAGTCACTTAAGTTTAGCACCTCCTTTACTTTTCTTTTCGAATTAAGTCCTAAAAGCCAGGAAATCATCAAATATCCGGTTAGATAGTTTTCCCGTCTCCAGAACATTTAAAAGGCTCCTCCCGGCAACCTTTCTCTATCAATGAAGATTACCGCAGACATATTATTTTCGGCATTAAATTGGGCGTTTGCCGACTGGATCAATATTAAGTTGCGGCAGTTAATTGCTGACCTGGAAAAAAGTTTATTTTGCTGGTCGTTATTGAAAACTAAAAGCGTAAATTGAAAAGATCTTTCGGGCTTTTTAAAATCCTATGCAGCGATCAATAAAATACTCCAAACCATGATGACTTCCACCATCTCAATCATATGATGAATATATAAAACCAACCGACCCTTTTTCATGACAAGACGGCCGCCTGTCATGGCATTAGACATAATCATTTAATAAATAAGCATACGCACAGTTATGGCTACACAGGATTACTTTGCTCACTCCACTGCTATCATAGACCAGGGAGCCCAAATTGGAAAAGACACGCAGATATGGCATTTTTCCCACCTGATGGGATCATGCACAGTGGGAGCTTCCTGCAAACTGGGGCAGAATGTCTATATAGATGCCAATGTTACAATCGGAAACGGGGTAAAAATACAAAATAATGTATCCGTATTTAATGGTGTAATCGTTGAGGATGATGTCTTCCTCGGCCCTTCAATGGTTTTTACGAACGTGATTAATCCCAGGAGTTTTATTGAACGTAAGAATATGTTCAGGAAAACCCTGGTAAGAAAAGGCGCTACCATTGGAGCTAACGCTACGATTATTTGCGGAGTTGAAATTGGCGCTTATGCGATGATTGGTGCAGGCGCTGTCGTAACGAAGAATGTTCCGGCGTACGCTTTAATGAAGGGAAATCCCGCCCGCCAGGCAGGCTGGATAAGTGAAGCGGGTCATACATTGAAATTTGATGAAAATAATATGGCCACTTGCCCGGAAATGGGAGTTAGTTATAGTCTTATTGATAATATTTTGAGTAAGATGATATAAGTTCAAAATTTCTGTTGGGTCAGAATGGAAGAATCGGCACAGGCGTCTGCTTTCGATAAGCCAAAGTCATATTTTATCATGGTAATTATGAGATTGAACGCCCATCACGATGGCCGGGTATTTTTATCAAACAGGCAACTGACCGTTAAATTTAACGATATTAATAAAAGGATGGACCGCTATAAAGTCTAATTTTTCTGCACATGCATCCTGATCATGGAACATAATTTTTTTTTGAATAACACCAATATACGTGGAGGAATCCAGTAGCCGGTGAATATTCAGAAAAATAATAGAGGTGCAGCTTTAAGATACCGGAAACAATAGTATTTCCGTACCGATGATGAAGCCACGTTCCTGCAAGGAGCGTCAATTATACAACCTTGAGCAAGACTACATCTGTATTAACCCGGTCCTAATTCCGACAATATAGATCAACCTGAAAAGCATGAAAAGATATGATCAAATTTTATTGAACAACTCTTATCTTGTAGTTAGTCCCCTGATCAGCGGTTAATTAAACCCAAAAATTACATGAAGATCATTTTTGATAGATTACTTCCGGATTCAAATTTTTGGGATGCCTACACCGATCTGTGGAATAACAGCCAATATCAGTCTTCCTTCCAGTCACCTCATTTTCTCCAATCTCTCGTACTCACCCAAAAAGTTCCCCTGGTGGTATTAAGAGGATATCGGGATGAAAAATTGATAGGAGCAACTTGCTTCTATAATCGGGGAAAAGAATTTCATTTTCTCAGCGATTTAAAAACCGATCACAATTATTTCATACTTCACAAGAGTATTACGAATGAAGAAACGAAACAATACTTCAAAAATTTTTTGGAAGAAATTGGGAAGCGAAAGTGGAACTTTCGTCTTAACAAGCAGCCTTCCTGGGCGAACTATATGCCTATTTTACAGGAGGAATTATCCGAAAGTCAATTGTTCGTAAAAGTGGTAACCTACAATCCTTGTTTAGTGCTGGAAGCTGAAAGTCCCGAAGCGCTTTTCAAGGCAACGAATAAACAAAAGTTGAGGGGAAAATTAAATCGCCTGAAAGAAATAGACGAAGTAACGTTTGAAGCGTTTCGGGGCGAAGAGGACCTGGATCATTGGCTCGACGAATTTTATGAGGCGCATATAAAAAGGTGGGCCGGTACCCCAACCCCATCTTCCTATATCGATTCTTCGGGTCGAAGTTTTTATAGATCCTGTATCCTGGCATGGATAAAAGATGGTATCCTGGTAAGGTTCGCCATAAAATTAGGAAGCAGGCGAATCGCTTTTGTTACCGCGCTGCTGGAGAATGGCTACCTGGTACATCACACCACCACGTTCGACCGGGATTATGAAAAACAAAGCCCGGGGGTCGTTATTATTAACCTGATAGGCCGATGGATGGCGGATAATAGTATGACCAAACTGGAGTTTGGAGATGGCGGTGAAGATTACAAATATCAATTCACAAAACAGGAGCTTCCTCTTCTAACCATTTTTATGGCCAACCGGATGAATTTTCCGTATATCCTGAAAACGAAATTGATAAAATTCGTCCGGGAAAATAAGGGCATTCTTAATTTTTACAATGAGCGGATCAGACCGGTTTTGTTACGTTCAGAATTTATGAATAAAAAGATTACCTAGACCTTTGTCATACTGTATAATCATCAATCAATCCCCTGATTTTTAGTGGCGCCTATCAGCCTCAAAGCTGTCAGGATGGATATTGGTAGGGATTTTTGTATAGGTAATTTCCGGAGTGAAATGTGTCCCCGGAGCGCAACCTTATATCATTATCCAATTCGTATTCGGTAATAATAAAAGTTCCGTCGCCCGTTTTTATAATAATATCTCCGTTGGAGAACAGGTGAAGAACCGTACCCGCTAAAATATAAGGATCAAACAACCTTGAATCAAATGGATATCCATTCCACACCCTTATCTTAGACTCATTATAAAAAGTAAAAGCACCGTGAAAAGGTCGGGTAACAGCCCTTACGAGATTGTATATTTCAATAGTGTCCTTGTCCCAGAAAATAATCCCATCTTCCTCTGTTCGTTTTGGATAGTACGTGGGGGCAATATCCATTTGCTTTCTTAACTCAAATTCATTGTTCAGCATCCTCTCCAGGTGTTTCTTCAGCAACCCGGTCATGGCCAATGTACTTTTGTAGTGCATTGTTTTCGCATTGTCGAAAGGGTTGACGTCAAATACCTGGGTATCTAAAATATCGCCGTCATCAACCCCCGGTGAATATTTGAAAAGGTTTGAAATAAAAGACGCTCTATTTTGAATTAAGCTCCAGTTCATTGGGCTCCGGCCACGCCCATACGGTAAAGCATGAGAAGACCCATGCATGCCAAAGGCGCCTATGCCCAATCTGGCCAGCATCCATTCGGGGATCAATCGCTGCCAGCCTATTACCAGCAGGAGCTGAATTTCAATACCTGCTAGCATCACCCTGTCTTTTTCACTTTTCAGACCGTAGGAATCGGCGACATAAACAGGGATGTTATTCGCAGTGGCGTAACTTCTAAGATCCATGAACCCCGCTACCATATTCTTTTGTGCCAATTCGGCTGTAATAGTGATCAGGAGGTCTATCTTATATCCTGCCTCTGTTAACGAACCCATGCACTCCAGGGTGGTGTCTTTGCATCCCGCGAAAACTATGGTGTTATTATTTTTCATTTTTTAAACTATCCCAAAAACCCTTTAATTCTTTTTGCAGATCACTTTCAAATCTCAACACATAATCCTTGCGATAGTTATTCAATGACTGCACACTCTCTAATTCAGTCTCATTCCACCATTCGGGATGTACCAGAATCTGCAGGTTTTTCTTCTGTCGGAATTCCTCACTATCGAGCGGTCCTCCAAACCTCCACTTGCCTCTTGAATCAGCAAAATATTTATACTGTTCCAGGAAAATACTCTCATACGAATGAGGATATAGCGATAATTCCAGCTTCCTGAGATAGTTGATGTCGACTGGTCTGTGAAAACTGACGGCATCGACTTTGACATTAAAGTATTTTTGAATAAACTCAGCTTCTAAAACAACCTGGTGCGCCAGTTGTGAAATGGTGTTGAAAGAATAACCCGAATAATCAAAGTGAAGACCAATAAAATGGTTTTTACTAATAATATTGCCGATCAGTTTTTCCTGGTCGCAGGAAAACATATTATAAAACGGCGACCGGAGTAAAAGAAAATAGGTAGAAGATATTCCCAGGCTGGCTTCAATTTCCGCAATACGCTGTGTTTTTTCAAGAGATTGATCAATATCGTGCCTCAACAAAACTTTTTTATCCAACCTTTCACGACTAAACTTAGCCCTGGAAAATGAAATGAATTCATAATCTTCAAGCAAAATCGTTAACATCTGCTCGTATTCTGCGTAAGTAAACTTCATAATAGCAGCGTTAAAAATTAATTAAACCCGGTAAGTTTAGCAATCACTGGTTTCCCTGGCAATTATAGCTCTATGGATGGTTTTATATCGCCAATAGCCGCTTTCCCTGAACAGAATAGTTTCTATAATTTGGAAATCCTCTTCGTTCGTGAAAGTATCGATCAGGGTGATCATTGACTATTTAAGTACCCCTTAGTGATCTTTCGCATCTCCTCTCAACATAAATTCCGGCATATTTATAGAACCAGTTCATTTCCGTCAATATATTTTCTAAACCAGAGTTCCAGATTTACCCATTTCCAAATTTCCTTTGACAAATCAATTTTACCCTCCAGAAAGGATTTAAATAATATCCTGGCTTTTCGTACATCCACAATCTTCCGGTTTTTAAAAGAATCAGAGTTTAAGATGTCATTTATCAAGGCTTCAAATTTCTTAGTCTTAAACCACTCATTTTGCGGAGTTTCAAATCCGATCTTATCTTTTCTCATCCGGATCTTCTCCGGCAGGATACCCTGCATTGCCTCACGAAGGATCATTTTTGTCATCCCACCTGAAATGAGCTTATCCGGTTTAATAGCTAACAACCCTTCTACCATCCTGTAATCAAGAAACGGCTCCCTTGCCTCTATGGAAAACTTCATGGAATTAAGATCCTGCCACTTTAAAAGATGCTCCATCTTGTATTCAAAATGGTTAATTAAGGCAGCATTCACGGTTTGGGAACTGTATAATTCCTGGCTGATCAGCGAATGAAATTCATGGTTTAAAAAATCTCTTGTGAGGTATCCTTTTTCCCTGATGCGTACGCTTTTTTTGAGTCGGCCCGGCAATAAAAAATACAAAAATGTTTTATAGGCGTAAGTTGAATGGTGATTTGACCAGTAATCTTTTAATTCATGAAATAATTTCAACAACCTGAATTGCCCGAGCAGCTCCTTATAGTAGAATCCGAAAAAATAAGGATATCCCCCCATCGCTTCATCCGCCCCCTGACCGTCGAGGGTTACCACTACATGCTTTTTCGCCAGCTCCATTACCTTGTAATGGGCATAGATAGATGTAGTAGGGAAGGGTTCGGCCTGTGTACCGATAAAATTGGTTAAATCCTTGTACAAAGAATCAGCTGTCGGTGTAATAAAATTCATTTTCTCAATAAAGGGCCGGTATTCATTTATGAATTCTGACTCGTCGCCCACCTGTCCCTTTTCATAAACAGCAGAAAAAGTATTGAGGTCGCGATAGTTAAACTTCTTAAGCAAGGTTGACGTAATACTGGAAGAATCGAGACCGCCGCTCAAACATACCCCAACAGGAACGTCTGATCTTAATCTTAAGCCTACGGCTGACGTAAAAGTTTCCCTGAATGATTCCGCGTTTTCAAAGGGAATACTGCTGTGAAGTCTTTTTTTAAGATCGTACCATCTTTGTAGCAGTACGGTACCATCTTTCAGGCTTACCCGCAGCGTATGAGAATGCTGCAATTTTTTAATCTCACTAAAAAAAGTTCGCTCCGACTGGTCTGTCCGGTTATAAATCATATAATCAAACATAACCTCCCGGTCCAC
>JANOCH010000038.1:0-4119 GCA_031412015.1 Chitinophagaceae bacterium | reverse complement strand
GCTAAGTTTTTCACTTTCATTGTTTTTTGCATATACCTACGAATTGGAATAAATTTAACGATGATCGGGATAAAATTATTGTTTCAACGGTGGATTTTCTACCCAATTGCGAATATAATTCCTTTCAGCACAAGGTTTTTAGTGCAATTACCTTTTTTGCATCGTTAATTCCCGATTAAGTCGCAGTTTTGTCAAGTTATGCTTTGGAGATTAAAATTGGTTTTAACCGTGGCCTTTTGGGGGACTGCTACCATGGCAATAGCACAACGGATTTATAAGCCTAATTCCTTTCTGGCGACCGGAAATTTCTATAAAATAGGGGTAAAAGAAGCGGGTATTTACAAAATCGATCTGCCATTTTTAAATAGCCTGGGTATCCCCACCGCCAACCTTGCATCTTCAAGCCTTCGTTTGTTTGGAAATGGCGGCCAGGTGCTGTCTGAAAATAACAGCGACCCCCGGACAGACGATTTACAGGAAAATGCGATCATGGTTGTGGATGGCGGCGATGGTATTTTAAACGGATCCGATCACATTCTGTTTTACTCAAATGGGCCCGGCCAGTGGTTGAAAGATTCCGCGAATCAACGGTTCTCCCATCAAACAAGTATCTATTCGGATAAGACCTTTTATTTTTTGTCTGTAGGCGGTAATGGTAAACGAATTGCTGTATCTCCGGGGGCCGGTTCACCAAATATCACTATTAATAGTTTTTCGGGCAGGTTCTTTCACGAATTAGACACAGTTAATTTTTTGGCCAGTGGCAAAGAATGGTATGGCGAAGAGCTTTCGAATTTGCCCGGACGAACATTGACCAGGAGTTTTCCGGTGACTCTTCCAAATATTGTAACAGGCTCAGCAATGACAATACAAACCCAATGTGTTGCCCGTTCGGTAGGTGGAGGTAGTAATTTTGATCTCAAAGTCAATAACAGCTCGGTTCAACAGATCAATATCGCCCCGGTGGGTACGGGTCAGTACGATGTATTTGCACAACAGGCTACCAGTATTGCAACAGCTATTGCATCACAAAGCGACTTGCTTATAACCTATACTTACACCCCGGGAAGTTTTAATGCACAGGGCTGGCTCAATTGGTTTGAGCTGTTTCCCCGGCAGCAGCTATCTATGAACGATGTTGATCAATTGTTGTTCCGCGACTGGTTAAGCGTGGGAAATAATATCGGTGAATTTGTTATAAGCAATGCAACAAACGCTACACAGGTTTGGGATATTACAAATCCTTTGTCACCCGTTCAGATGCAACACAGTTTTTCCATCAATGAGCTGCGATTTGTAAACAGTTGTGCCCGGTTGAGGGAGTATGTCGCTTTCAGTAATACAAATCCTTTAATACCAACTGCGGAAGGCAAAATCGCCAACCAGGATCTTCATAATGCTTCGCCAGTTGATCATATTATCGCCGTTCACCCACCGTTTTTAGCACACGCTCAACGACTGGCACAGTTTCACCAGCAGCAAAGTGGGTTAAGAACATTGGTGGTAACCACCGAACAGGTTTATAATGAATTTAGCGGCGGCAGTCCGGACCCCACAGCTATCCGTGATTTTGTAAAAATGTATTACGACAAATTCAATAATGATCCGGCAAAAAAATTAAAATCACTTTTACTTTTTGGTGATGCTTCTTACGATTATAAAGACCGGTTGACCAACAATACCAACTTTGTGCCGTCTTATCAAAATAATAGTTCGCTGGATATACTTACAACTTACACCTCCGATGACTTTTTTGGATTCTTAGATGATACGGAAGATATAAACTCGGGTGTTATTATCAATACCCTTGATATCGGAATTGGCCGCGTGCCGGCAAAGAACCCGGCGGAAGCAAAGAATTTTGTTGATAAAGTTGAGGCTTATTTTAATCCATCAAGCCTTGGACCCTGGCGAAATAATCTCACTTTTATTGCCGATGATGAAGATCAGAACCTGCACCTGCAGGATGCCGAGGTGGTGACCAATACCGTAACGACGGTTGCTCCCGTGTTCGATAAACAAAAAATATATCTCGATGCTTTTCAACAGGAGAGTGGATCAGGTGGCAGCAGTTACCCGTTGGCTAACCAGGCCATCAATAACCAGGTTTTAAATGGCACGCTGATCTGGAACTTTGCAGGCCATGGTGGTCCAAGACGCCTGGCCGAAGAAACCATCCTCGACCTGGGTATTGTCAACAGTTGGAATAATACAAACCGGCTGCCCTTGTTTATAACTGCTACCTGTGATTTCGCTCCTTATGACAACCCGTTTATTAATTCTATCGGAGAAAATATATTGATGAGGCCCAAAACAGGAGCTATTGCTTTGATGACAACAACAAGAGTGGTATTTGCTTTCAGCAACCGGATCATGAATAACAATTATCTGCAATTTGCCCTGCAGCCAGATGCCAATGGCCGGTACAGGAGCCTGGGTGATGCGGTAAAAGATGCGAAAAATTATACCTATCAAAATTCTTCAGATATTACCAATAACAGGAAGTTTACTTTGTTGGGCGATCCCGCGTTGACACTGGCATTTCCTGAATTAAAAGTTCAGCCGGTCAGCATTAATGGAGTTCCGGTTGCGCAGGTGGATACGATTGGTGCAACAGAAAAAATTACCATTGAAGGTGAAGTAAGGGATATGCAGGGAAATTTGTTGAGCGGATTTAATGGTAATGTTTATCCCGTCGTTTTTGACAAACCTCAAAATGTCAGTACACTTGGCAATGACCCCGGTAGTCCGCCAACATCTTTTAGTACACAAACCAATATTTTATTTAAAGGGAAAGCCACAGTTAATGCCGGAAAATTCACCTTTTCGTTTAAAGTTCCGAAAGACATCAATTATCAATATGGCAATGGTAAACTGAGTTTGTATGCAGAAGATGGCACCAGGGATGGTAATGGCTATTTTACCGGTTTTGTAGTGGGAGGATCAGCTATCAGTTCGGATAATGATAACGAAGGCCCTGAAATAAAGCCTTTCCTTAATGATGAAAAATTTGTGAATGGCGGGATAAGTAATGAAAGCCCCGTACTCATTTTAAAGCTAAGTGATTCTTCAGGTATAAATACCGTCGGAACAGGGATCGGGCATGATATTGTCGCTACACTGGATAATGATAAGAATCAATTTTTTATTTTGAATGATTTTTTCCAGGGAGAGCTGAATAGTTACCAGCAGGGTGCGGTGCGTTTTCAACTGCCTGAACTGGAGCCCGGAATGCACACCTTAAAGATCAAAGCCTGGGATGTTTTAAACAACTCAAATGAGGTGTTACTGGACTTTGTGGTGGCAAAAGACGAGGAGCTGCAATTAAGTCATGTGTTGAATTATCCCAACCCGTTTACTACCCGCACGGAATTTTGGTTCGAGCATAATAAACCCGGCCAGGACTTAATGGTTCGCTTACAGATATTTACGCTGACAGGCAGGGTAATAAAAACATTTCAAAAGACAATAAACACCGCCGGAAACCGTTCAAATGAACTGGAATGGGATGGGCGAGATGAATACGGTGACAAGGTGGGTAAGGGTGTTTACTTATACAAGCTATCAGTTATTGCTCCCGGGAAATTACGAAAGGAGAAAATCGAAAAGCTGGTATTATTTTAGCTAGGGGTGGAGTTCAATTTTGTAAGGCCTGTATTAATCCAAATTTGTTCAATTTTCAATTAATAAAGTATACTCTAATGAGACCAAAAGTGTTGAAGCTAACTGCCGGAGTTTTGTTATTTTTCGGAATTCTCCCTGTTGTAAATGCTCAGAATGCTGAGCCAATCAATGTCGTTACTACCGCTGTTCCTTTTTTACGTATTTCGCCTGATGCCCGTGCCGGTGGTATGGGTGATATTGGTATCGCTACTTCACCCGATGCGGGAGGTGGTTTTTGGAATATCGGAAAAGTAGCGTTTAATGAATCAAAAGGTGGTATCGCGGCTACCTATACTCCCTGGTTAAAAAATCTTGTCAATGACGTTTATCTCGCTTCCTTGTCGGGATATTATAAAATTGATGAAACGTCGGCGTTAAATGCCAGTCTTCGTTATTTCAGTTTGGGCAATATCCAGTTTACTGATCAGAACGGCACCTTGAATGGTAATGGAAAAC
>JANOCH010000037.1:0-7346 GCA_031412015.1 Chitinophagaceae bacterium | reverse complement strand
AGATGGAAGTAAAGAAAAAGCAAGCGCTGATTCTACCACTACCACTGCCGAAACTACTACCCCGGTGATTGAACCGGTAAACACTATTGTCACTACACCCGAAAATATGATGATAGTACAACACAAGGTGGCAGATTTTGCGAAATGGAAAACATCGTACGATGAACATGATTCTATGCGGTTGGCCCATGGCATACATAGTTATGTGTTAGGCCGCGGGGTACAGGATTCTAATATCGTATTGGTAGTGGTAAAAGCTGATGACGTCGCCAAGGCCAAGGCTTTTGCAAAAGACCCCAGCCTGAAGAAGGCTATGCAAAAAGGCGGTGTAACCGGCGCACCAACTATTTCGTTTGTGACGGCCACCTGGCAGGATACGGCCAATATCGGGGCGGTACCGCGATCCCTGACCAGCTTTACAGTAAAAGACTGGGACGCCTGGCAAAAAAGCTTTGATGATGGTAAACAGGAACGGATAGATAACGGGTTAACCGTAAGGGTAGTAGGTCATGATGCGGAAGACAATAAAAAAGTTTCGCTGGTGACAGCTCTTATGGATACTGCTAAAGCAAGCGCCTATTGGAAATCAGATATGCTGAAAAAAAGAAGAGAAGCGGGAGGAGTATTAACCGAGCCGAAACGTTTTGTTTTCCGTGTGGTACATCGCTATTAAAATAAAAATGGAGATAGGGTATATAAAAAAGATGAAGCGATCGCTTCATCTTTTTTATTGGGACGCAGTGTGCAAACATGGATTACCGCCGCAGGTACGCATAGTTTTACCCTTTTACAGAGGAAGGTGATTCAGCCATCATTTATTCAACAGCTGAGCTCACTATACGGCAATGTCATGCGACTTCATTGGAGCACCAAACGCGGCGAGTCTTATATATTTACACATGATCTCATCTTCCATAATTCTATTTACCTAAAACCAATGGCATCTCGCCCCAAAATGTCCCTACCGACATAACCACCGAAAGTGTTATTTTATCACCGCAGGGGCTCACGGTCCCCGTTTCGCTGTCTATAATGTGTGAAGGCCCTCCGGCATAATCGCCAACACCCTGTAAAGGAGCTGTCGCGGTATATGTTACCGGATCGATATCAACGGTCATCGGAAACCGTATGAAACTTCCAAATTCGGGATTGGGCCAGGCGGTAATTAAAATCTTGTTACCTGCACCTGGTCTCACTTCTACAGAATCGCCCACCTTATAATCCCAGGTATTGGTCAGTACGGTATAAAATCCATCAAAGTCAGCTGTATTAAACGTGCAATCCGCTACATAAATAATTGAGAAGCTCGAACCGGGCAGCGCCGCTGTATCTGCCCCATAAGGCTTTCCGCTAACAGGAAATGCCTCAAATTTTTCATCTTTTTCGGTGGTGACATCGACGCCAATTTCGAATCTATCTCCGAGTTCAATTGTCGAATCAAATAGTGTGGTAAAGCTGTGTCCCGGTTACCTCCAGCGATGCAGGGAAACTGGTTACATTAGTTTTAATTGTTTTGACATTTGCCCTGTTGTCATTTCTAATAACAGCCACATCAATTTTTTTAGCCTTAACAGTTGCACCGTAGTACATATCAACACCAATTTTCCAAGGAAACTTTCAGGATCTTTTCCGGAGATAATATCATCACCGGACATATCTTTTGTAATTATCGGTAAGGGAAACCTCAGATCGGGAGGCGTTGTATTGTCTTCTTTGCGGCAGGCGTGAAAAATCGTTGATAAGCCTGCAAGCAGCATGCTGAAGATCAGGACTTTTTTCATACAAAGGAAACCCGGCGAAAGCAACAAGTCAGCAAGGATCATTGCCGTTAAACCATACAGAAACTGCAATCCAACGTCAAACATCAGAAAAGCTTTCCAAGTCATCTTTAGTCTTACCGGGTTCGCCCTGAAAATCAAAAAATGAAAAAATTTGAACCTGCTAGTCACGCTGTTTTACCGGCAATATCAAACCATAACTGGCAACGTTTCCAATTTTTATTTGGTGCAAAATATTCCGTGAACTTATATCATCTGACAACTTAATCTGCGGCCAGCAGTACACCAATCGATAACTCGTTCAGGCCTGTACCACCATTTAATCCTTTTAAATAAAAAGTATAAGCATTACCCGCCGCGAATTGTGTATTCGTGAGAGTGGCAAGCACGGTGTCGGTGCCAGCCAGTTTTACCTGAAGATTATGGAGACCCGTTGTAGTTCCCAAAAATTTATTTAATATATCCATCTGGGAATTATCGGCAATCGTTCGACCGTTTTCGACTTTCACATTATCTATATACAGGTCTACGGCTCCGGAATTCGGACTGCTGTGAAAGAAACGATAATAGGGTTTACTATTGTCCGCCAGTACATTCGAAAAATCGTCATTGATCCTGATCGCATTCGCAGGTCCATTCACCTGGGTGTTAAAAACAAATATGGTATAATATTTCGCCGAATCGTATAATGTCACGGGTACCTGGGCCACCACGCTGTCAACACCTGCTTTTTTAAATTTCACGGAGAAAGTTCCTTTGTCAAGCGCATTATATATAGGAGTGACGGTACCGGGGAGAAAGGCGCTATTAGACACTTTTTCGGTATCAAAATAAATGTCCACGGACGGTGCTGTTGGCGCCAGGTACATGACCGAAACATAAGTTTGGGGGGTGATTGGCGTCGTGTCCTCGGGCGATTTTAAACAACCACTTAAAACAACTACGGCAACCATGGCTATGACAGATCCTAAGATATTGGTTTTCATTTTTTGTACAGTTATAACTTTTGTATTTTAAAAATAAGTATCCTGTTTGATGCGCAAATGTAAACAAGAAAATGCTATCTGGCTCATGAGACGATTTTAGCCGGCGATAGCATGACAACCAATTTTTTGGTTTCGTTGCACGGGGAAATTGGAACTTGCAATAAGATTCAGATATATTGTATATAACAATTATTTGAAAACAACAACCAGGCCGGCCTGCTATCCTGGGGAAGCACCACAATTATTTAATCTTATTAAATTTCAAGTGCATGATCCTTCCTGAATTCACTTCAAAACCAGTAATATTTTTTTTGGTATCACGTGTCATTACCAAATGGTTGATCCACCAATAATCGCTTTTTAGATGTTCACTGTTTACCAGGGTCAGTTTAGTATCATTATATTTTGCATTGGTAAGCATCAACTGGTGATCTTTCAGCACGATCCCATATTTGCAATCAAGTTCAGGGCAATAATACAGGCCGGTATATTTTTTTAATACTTCATCTGATTGCGTTGTATCCTTTATGTACTTTCTGAGATGATAGACCTGGTCAGGCGTAAATATATCTACCGTTAGGTCTTTTGCTTTGGTACCAAAAACAAACTTAATATCCGGTGCAGCGGGAATGGAAAACGTGTCCTTCTGTTCCCTGATCAGGAAATTATGATCATCATAAATATGATAATATAGTTTACTTTCCTTTATGTCAAAGCTAAATGGCAAACCAGTTTCATCAATGTAATCCCCAAGATATTTTTTCAGCGTCAGGGTATCTTTTAAAATGGCAGCTAGACTGTCCCTTGGTTCTTTCTTAGCTTCTTCCTTTTTTTGAGCGCTGTCTTTAATGAAAAGATCGGCCATCTCATACGCACGGGCTCCCGTGTTAAAATCTCCAAGGTTGCTAAAAACCATAAAACCCATTTTCAGATCGGGAAAAACCGTTAAGTAGGATCTATAACCGGCATCTCCGCCACTGTGTGAATACTGTCTCCAGCCTTTGTACTTATCAACGGCAATACCTAAAGCATAAGTCAATTCTTTACCACTATTCAGTTTGCCTTTTTGTGTAAGCTGATCAATGGCTTTCTGATCGCCCACTTTATGCTGATAAAAATTCATGACCCATTTGGCCAGGTCGGGTATATTGGTAAACAGGCTGGTGGCGCCGGCATTGGAATAACTTAAAACGCTATTAGAGAAATTGGCACTATCAATACGTTGGTATGAATAAGAGCGGTTCTTTTCGATCTCGGTATAATTGTCGTGAAAATGAGTGCTGTTCATTCCCAAAGGTTTAAAGATCGCTGAGTCGGTAAAGGCCCTTAGTGTTTGACCCGTTACCGATTTCACTATTTCCGCCAGCATGGTATAGCCGCTGTTGGAATAACTGTATTGTTCACCCGGTTTGAAATTCAACGCCTTTTGCTGACCCAGTATTTTGACAACATGATCCTGTGTGATCACATCGTCGAGCCGGGTACCTGCTATCGCCAGTAATTGCCATTGATCTCTGATGCCACTGGTATGGTTTAACAGGTGACGTATCGTGATCTTTTGTTTCAGATCAGGAAACCAGGAAAGATATTTTCGGACGTCATCATCCAGCTGAAGTTTTTCTTTCGCCGCCAGTAAAACAATCGCGTAACCTGTAAATTGTTTGGATACAGAAGCCATATGAAAGATGGTGGCGGGCGTGTTCGGGATGGCATATTCAAGATTAGCCATGCCATAGCCTCTGGAAAAAATCAGCGAATCGTTTCTTACAATGCCTACCGTGCAACCGGGACTGTTGCCGTTATTCCATTTGATAAAAAGGCTATCTATTTTTTTTAACACGGAGTCGGCTATCGGTTGGGCCGACAAATAACTAGTGCCGGAAAGAAACGCTAAGTAAAGAACAAGGAGGAGTTTTATTTTCATGGTCATCTATTTAATCGTTGCGGGTTGAATGGACCTGTAGCGTTAAAAATACTCAAACTTTTGATAGGCTGCCGAACGCTTGAACTGATCGATCAATTCCGCCGTGCCAAGGTCTTTTCTTTCCAGGTTGAAGCCAATGCCACTGTGATGGTCCTTTAGCAAAGAAACATAGCTGTCAAGATACAGGATGTAGCGATCAATATCCCCTTCCTGTTCTACCTGCTTCTGAAGTTTCTTCACTCCCGCAATATAGATCTGGTGCTCCTTCCGATCAGTCTTTATTTTCTGAAAGGCGGGGTTATTGTTTTCAAAATAAGTAACTACCGTAGAAAACTGGGTTGAACAATCGCAGTTTGGTGCGAACAACTGCGAGGTAAAAAAAAGCAGGGCGGAACAAATTATTGATTTCCTATTCTTTACAGTCTCACAGATCATCAATGAACCGATCTTGTTTCATCGGACAGGTATTTTTTTAGCAGGGTATTGTTCGTATTTATGCATTCATTCTTTTAGTCCATAATACATATGACAATATTCCTGGTACGATCCATGCCAGCAGGGTTAACATCATCGGGTCAACTCCGCCCGCGACGGCAATACCTGAATATACCGCGCCGGCGAGGTCAAAAAAAATCCCGCATAAGCCCATTCTTTAATTTTTTTCAAACCAGGAATTAGAATCACGATGGAACCTATGAGTTTCGCGAACCCGATAAAAGGAATGATGTAAACCGGGTAGCCCAACATGCCATGAATGATTTCTTGCGATTCTTCCGTATTTAATGCGTTAGGAACAGCCGAGAGGATCATTAGCCCGGCGAATAGTATCGTAAAGATCCAGTAAAGCAGGTTGGTTGTTTTTGCTGTCATTAATTTTTTGTTTTTCATAAACAATTTAATTATTTCTTTTGAAGCTATGGCCGATATTAGTACTTCAGCTTAGTGATTTCACGTTAATACTGTACGGCAACCAGGACGCCAGTTGTACCTGCTTCGCCTGGCTTAATAACACCGCCTGTTATTTTATAGAATAACCGCCGGCCGGAAATAATTTCTCTTCCAAATAATAGATGGGGCAGACATTTTGCTATAATTTTGTCATGAAAACTCTTGAATCCATACTCAGCAAAACAGTAACCAACAATTTAACAAAAGCCGATATGTCTAAAACAGCCGGACCGAAGCGAAAAGAGACCAAGAAGATCCTGGTTGTCGATGATGAGGGCCAGATAGGGTTGGTGATGGATATGATACTCAATGATAGAAATCTTGAGATGGACTATGTTAATAGCCTGCTGGCTGCCGATGAATACCTGCAAAAACAACAGCCTTCTCTGATGTTGCTGGATAATAAGCTTCCCGATGGATTCGGTGTTGATTTCATTAGTTATATCAAGAAAAAATATCCATCACTTAAGATTATTATGATCTCAGGTTTCGGTTCCGTTCGCGACGTCGCGCTGGAAAATGGGGCCGATGTTTTTTTTGAAAAGCCCTTTCCATTGGATGAATTTAACGAGGCGCTCACCAGGCTTTTACAGTAAGATAGACAAGACGTTGTTGTTTGTAGAAGGTTGACAGCTGAAACCAGTTATCGCCTGTTCATTAGCTGTAGTTATTCTTCAGCTATCCTCTCAATTTTTCCAACAATGAAAATATAGGAACAGGCGCCAATGATCGTCACAGCGCCGATAAATAGTAAGGCTGGCTCGAAGTTGCCATTACGGGCCAGCCAACCAATAATGATTGGTATCACCACGGATGCCAAATTGCCAATGAAATTGAATACGCCACTGGTTACTCCTATCAGGTCCTTTGGAGCCAATGTAGAAACAAACACCCAGGTGATCGTAGCGAAGCCATTACCAAAAAAAGCGATCGCCATAAAGAAAATGATCCATACCGTGCTGTCAACGTAATTGGCCCCGACAATAGACGCCGATAGCAATAGACCAAATATCACGGGTGCTTTTCTCGCAATATTGATCGATACTTTTTTTCTTACTAAATAGTCGGACAAAAAACCTGACGTAAGCAACCCCGCACAGGCTGCTAAAAATGGCACTGAGGCCAGGAAGCCGGATTTCAAAAAATCTAAGCCCCGGTATTTTACCAGGTAAGTGGGAAACCAGGTAAGAAAGAACCAAAGTGTTGAGTTTACCGCGAATTGCCCGATATAAATGCCCCACAATTTTCGATAGCTGAATGCTTTTTTCAAACTATCCCATTTTATCTTTTGTTTTCCATTGCCGGAGTTGCGGGGTTGCCTGTTAATTAATCCACCTCCATTTTCTATGTATTTTAATTCTTCGGCATTGACCTTAGTATGTTCAGTTGGATTGCGATAATAACGATACCATATAAAACCCCAAACGATACCTATTAACCCGGTGATAATAAATAGCCATCGCCAACCGAGGTAATGTTCAATGGCGATCAATACCGGTGTCATTGCAGCAAGACCGAGGAATTGACCACAGGTGTAGATCGCGATAGCCGTCGCTCTTTCATTATCCGGGAACCAGGAAGTGACCACGAAATTATTGATAGGGTAGGAAGGCGCTTCAAATACACCAACGGCCAGCCTCAGGCCAAAAAGGGCGGCAAACCCTTTTACAGCTCCCTGCAGCAAGGTCATCAATGACCAGCTGATCAAAC
>JANOCH010000036.1:0-8379 GCA_031412015.1 Chitinophagaceae bacterium | reverse complement strand
CATGCATGGCACCCACGTCACAGGATCTACCATCGTCCTTTCGCAGTGGTACGTACTAACAGGATGGTTAGGGCGCATGCATTTTACCGACCGGCAAGGGTCAGCTCAGTTACGGTTAGAACCCGTCATGCCACAGCGGTTGGCAACTATAGGGTTAACAGGACAAAGACCACCGTCACAGGACCAAGAGGCAATTCTGTCACACGGAGAACAACTACTGTCAAAGGACCACGCGGAAAAGTAAGAGCGTCCAAAACTACCGTGAAAAAAAGACGCAGGTAAGCAAAACAAACCATAGAATACCTAAGAGTTACCTTGATTTATAGAAAGGCTATATCGTGTAAAGCGATATAGCCTTTATCACTTATGCTAAATGATCAGGGAATCCACCTGCTGTGCTAAAATAATGCTGGCTTTTCCCAAAAAAGAGTTTTAATTTACATTTACCATCCGACACCCCGGGGAAAGAAATTGAGTAACGCCATATTTATTCACTTTAAATTAAAATCCCATGGTTCAGGTAGAAACTTCACAGCTCTCAGGAGAGTGTAACACCTGGAGAGAAGGACTTCGTCAATACCGCGACGAACTTTCAAAAGACAAAAAAAAACTCCAGGACGCCGCCAGCCAGCCACTCTCCAAAGACCAACTCCAGGACGTAGAACATCTCCACAACCAGTTTCACATTCAACTCATCAACATTCACGATTTGAAACATGCCATCAAAACGCATGAACAAAAGATGAATTACGAGAAGAGTGCACACAATGGAATGTTACAGGCAGAAACGGTAGCGGAACATGAAAATCTATTGGACCAGTATCAAACACTTGATCTTACTCTACAGGAATTACGAGCGGAATTCGAAGGCTTTCTTAGCCGGGCGATGTGATTAATCGAAAAGTACTTCTATTGAAAGGTTGAGAGGGTTTAAATCTTCTCGATGTATAACCCTGTCGACATATAAATAAGCTCATTGTAATTTAATATATAACAGACAAGGCATCCCCTTGTCTCTAAAACACTTGCCATGCCAGAATTTGATACCTCACACGTAAAAAATATTGTCTTACTGGGCCATGCAGGCTCAGGTAAGACGAGTTTAGCGGAATGCATGTTGTATGAGGCCGGGCTCATTACCCGCCGGGGCAACATAGCCGACAGAAACACAACAGGAGATTACCACGAACTTGAACAGGAACGTGGTAATTCTATTTTTAGCAAGCTCCTGCATAGTAAATGGCGCGGTTATAAGATCAATATTGTAGACACGCCCGGTTATGACGATTTCGTTGGAGAAGTGATATCGGCATTGAGGGTGGCTGATACTGGTGTTATGCTGCTCAACGCCGTCATGGGGGTAGAAGTAGGCACTGACATCATTTGGGAGTACACGGAGAAATTTAAAACCCCAATGATCTTTGCAGTCAGTAAACTGGATGATGACAGCGCTGACTTTGATAAAACGGTAAGAGAAGCAAAAGCTCATTTCGGAAATAATGTCGTGTTAGTACAGTATCCCCGTCAATCAGGATCAGGATTTCATGAGATCATTGATGTACTGAGGATGACGATGTATAAATTTAAGGACTCAGGAGGAAAGCCTGAAAAACTACCCATACCGGATGAAGAAAAAAACAGGGCCGATGAACTACATAAAGAATTGATCGAAGCTATCGCGAGCAACGATGAAAGCCTGATGGAAAAATATTTTGATAAGGGAGAACTGGATGAAGATGAGATGAAAATGGGGATGAAGAAAGCCATGATCAATCATGATCTTTTTCCAGTGTTCTGTGTATCGGCAGAACGAAACATGGGCAGCGGCCGCCTGATGGGCTTTATTGATAATGTATGCCCGAGTGCTAATGAAATGCCCGCGCAAACAACCAAGCGTGGCGAGAAGTTGCCCTGCGATGCGAACGGCCCGGCCTGCATTTTTATTTACAAAACGGTTTCTGAACCACATGTCGGTGAGTTGTCCTTTTTTAAAGTGTATTCCGGGACGATTAAAAGCGGAATGGAGCTGGAAAATGAGTCCACCGGCGTAACAGAAAAGATATCACAACTTTTTTTGATCGAGGGTAATAAGCGGATCAATGTAAATGAATTGGTAGCCGGAGATATAGGCGCAACATTAAAATTAAAAAATACTCACGTCAACAATACCCTGCATATAAAAGGCAAAAATTATGAATTGAATCCTATTGAGTTCCCCCCACCCAACATGACCATGGCCATCGAAACATTAAAGAAAGGAGAGGAGGAAAAATTATCGCAGGCATTACACCAGCTTCGTGAAGAAGATCCCACTTTACTAATTGAAGTTTCTGCTGAACTAAAACAAATTCTGATCCATTGCCAGGGCGATATGCACCTGGCCGTGGCTAAATGGAAAATAGAACACAACCATAAGCTGGAAGTAAAATTTGTTAAACCAAAAATCGCTTATCGCGAAACCATTCGGAAAATGGCCGATGCCAGTTATCGTCATAAAAAACAAAGCGGTGGCGCCGGCCAGTTTGGAGAAGTGTTTATGCAGGTAGAGCCATGGTACGAGGGTATGCCCGAACCAAAAGATCTGAATGTAAGAGGAAGGGATGTGCATGATCTTGACTGGGGTGGCAAATTGGTTTTTTATAATTGTATCGTGGGTGGTGCTATAGATGCAAGGTTTCTTCCTTCCATTTTAAAAGGGGTTATGGAAAAAATGCACAATGGACCACTTACAGGATCTTATGCCCGCGACATAAGAGTATCGGTATACGATGGCAAGATGCACCCGGTTGATAGTAATGATATATCATTCAAGATAGCAGGTCTCCAGGCTTTCCGCCAGGCTTTTCAGCTGGCGGACCCGCAAATACTCGAGCCAATTTATAAAGTCGAAGTGTTATGTCCTGATGATTTGACCGGCGCTGTGATGGGAGATCTTCAAAGTCGTCGTGCTATTGTAGAAGGTATCGACAGCGAAGGACATTTTCAAAAAATAATAGCTAAAGTGCCTTTGGCTGAACTGGATGGTTACTCCTCTTCATTGCGTTCAATTACGCAAGGGAGAGCCAAGTTCAAAATGAGTTTCCAGGCTTATGAGGCTGTTCCTTTTGAAATACAAAAAAGATTGATTGATGAATACAGCAAGACAGCTAAAGAAGAAATGGCTTAGGTATTGAAAAAATTGTTTTAAAGCTATCCTGTGACGGGTAGCTTTTTTTTGAATATAATATCAGTCAGCAGATAAAATTGAAATTGGTTGAGTTGTATTCGGGCCTGGTCAAAAAATAAATAATTAAGTTTTTCAAAATCACATGTTACAATTCGAAACATTTACTTCAGACAATTTTCAAAATGCCGCTCACTATTATTAATTTGTAGCTGGAGCAACTCTGGTTTCATCTCAACACAATATGGCCTTGTAAGAACCGTTTAGAGAAGACTTTGGCCAGGCCCTAAGTCCCTCGACATTTACTCTTTACCCTATAAGCTTCACCGGCTTGTTAAAATTAAAGCAAAATCTATTAGACCTATAGTACTGTCGGTAGCCATCTGTCTGGCACTTTTTTCCTGTGAAAAGCCGGAAACGATTGACCCTGGTGCACTGCTGGCATGTCATCAATCACAACAACTTGATTCTGCAGCCATCTCCACCAAACTGACAGGGAGCTGGTCTTTTTCATCGAGTTTTTGTTACAAGAGAAATTTAACGAATCAGCCATTCATTAGTGTCCAAGCAAATTTCTACGCAAATGGCATCTTTAATGTTTCTGACTATAACGGGATCATAACACAGGGAACATGGAATCTGAAGAGTCAAGGAAGCAAGATGTGGGGGCTTGATATGACTCCACGAAGCGAATACTTATATGGCCGTATCGTTTTTTGCAATAACCAGGTTTTATTCGATAGCACTTATGTAAACGGGGAAGGTTTTTATCACTTATTCTCCAAATAGAATCGAACGTCGATTAAAATTCGTTGCATTTGTGATATCACTTATCAGGGATCGCCGCACCCTTCTCCATCCATTCCTTCACCCTGGCAACAAATTCCTCATGCGATAGTGGAGGAGGAGTGCCATAGGTCCAGCTATTCAAAACCAATGGTTCTTTTTCAACATGCTCCAGCATTTTATCCAGCGATTTAAATCCTGTGAATTTGGGATCCTTAAAATGCATGGCTAATTGTTTGGGGCTTTTGCCTTCAAACACCATTTTTAAATTAGCGGGTGGGAGATGCCAGCCTGAATGGCCCGGTGGCATATGCTCTCCGGCGATATGTGTATCCTGGTGACAGTTCTTACATTTTAATGCAAACAATCCTTTTCCATCCATTCCTCTTTTAACTCCCTGCGGATGTAAACGGCTGTCATCACCCTGCAAGGGTACATCCCCAGCCGGATGACAATTCAAACAACGGGGATGCATGAACACTTTATATGCAGCGATAAAAGCCTCTTTCGATTCCGCTTCCAATCTTTTCTTTGTTTCAGATGGATCACTATTTTCTTTATCTGCCTTAGTTAATGAAATTTTATCGTCTGTTGATGAAAGAGTGATGGCTGTTTTATTCTTTAAGGACATAGCCATAGCCGAAATAAAACCGACTGACAATATTAAATAGATACCAAACTTAATTCGGTTTTGCCGGCTGCTATTTATTTTACTCATGGTACATGCTTTTTTGGTAAGGGTGACCTTATTTTTTTAATTTGGCTGCGACGTGAATTGCTTTTCTTATTCGCTGATAAGTACCGCAACGACAAATATTACCGGTCATTGCATCATCAATATCGCCATCTGTTGGATTTGGCTTATCCCGTAAAAGAATTGCCGCCGCCATGATCTGCCCCGACTGGCAATAACCACACTGCGGAACATCCTCCTGAATCCAGGCTTCCTGTAAAGGCTTACTGAGTTTCTCATCAAGACCCTCAATGGTCACAATTTCCTTTCCTATGGCCCTCGAAACCGGGGAGATGCAGGAACGGATACCGTCACCATCCAAATGAACCAGGCAGGCGCCGCATTGCGCAGCGCCACAACCAAACTTGGTTCCTGTAAGTCCCAGCGCATCTCGTACTACCCACAAAATAGGAGTGGAGGGATCTACATCAACTTCGTAATTTTTACCGTTTACTTTTAAGTTTATCATGAGTTATTTTCTTTATCAATTTGAAATACTGAAACATTATTTTGCTCGCTGGCTTCACAAGCCTTTGACAGGCTCAGGATTACATCACACTTTCTTTTTAAGATCATCCGGTCGCAGCGGCAGATTTCTTACCCGCTTTCCGGTTAGGGTAAACAATGCATTCATTACCGCCGGCGCAACAGGAGGAACACCGGGCTCACCAACACCACCCATATTTTCAGTACTTTCTATAATATGCACTTCTACTACCGGCATTTCGTTCATCCTAACCATCTTGTAATTATTGAAATTTCCCTGTTTAACACGACCCTTTTCGAAAGTTATTTCTCCATACAGCGCTGCCGTTAAACCAAATACTACGCAACCTTCCATCTGCGCCTTGATGATATCCGGGTTGACGATCTGCCCGCAATCAATCGCGCAAACCACCTTATGTACTTTCAGTGTCTTGTTTTTTGCAATAGAAACTTCTGCTACATGAGCCACTATGCTACCAAATGATTCGTGAATGGCAATCCCTCTTCCTCGTCCCGGCGCCACCGGATTCTTCCATCCTGATTTTTCCGCCACCTTATCCAACACTTTTAAGTAGCGGGGATGTTTATCCAACAACATTCTGCGGTATTGATAAGGATCTTTACCGGCAGCTTTAGCCAACTCATCAATAAACCCTTCTACGGCAAACGCAGTATGCGAACTGCCGACTGATCGCCACCACAAAGTCGGAACACCATTCGGCGCCATATTCCAGGCCACGTTCATGTTCGGTATATGATAAGGAAGATTGGATGCCCCTTCTACGGCAGTACCATCAACCCCGTTTTGTACCATCATTCCTTCTAACGGAGTGCCCACGGCAAATGACTGGCAGACGATATTATGTTGCCAGAATAAAGGTTTACCAGCCGCATCGAGACCTGCACTGATTTTATGGTAAGCTCTCGGACGATAATAACCTCCGCGAATATCGTCTTCACGGGTCCATACTACTTTCACCGGAGTCAAAATGGCTTTGGAAACCTGTACCGCTTCCACCACAAAATGGCTATCCAGTACGGCACGCCGGCCAAAGCCTCCACCCAATAACGTCGTATGAAGTTTTATCTGCTTTGGATTCAAGCCCGTGATACGTGAAGCCGCCATAAGATCAGCAGTCTGAAATTGAGTGCCCACCCATATTTCGCAACTATCAGCTTTTACATCGGCTACGCAATTGAGTGGCTCCATCGGAGAGTGCGCCAGGTAAGGCATATCATAGACAACATCAATCTTTTTTACAGCTTTCCCTTTTACTGAGTCGACATCCCCTTCCTTTTTTGCCGTCGCGCCGGCTTGCTTAGCCAGCTCCGCATATTGTGTTGTCTGCTCTTTGCTGTCCAATGTTCCTAAATCGCCATCATCCCACACAATCTCTAAAGCATCACGTCCCAATTTCGCGGGCCAAAAACCACTAGCAACAACGGCGATGCCACGGTCCATTTGTATTACATGCTTTACACCAGGTATGGCTTTCGCTTTTTCTGCTTTAAAACTTTTTACTCTACCACCAAAAACCGGCGGACGTGCGATTACGGCGGTTAGCAGTCCGGGTACTTTTATATCTAAACCGAAAATACCCGTTCCGTTTATTTTTTCCGGTGTATCCAATCTTTTGATAGGTTTCCCGATAAACTGATAATCTTTTGCCTCCTTCAATGTCACATTCTCCGGCGCTGTAATGGTCGCCGCCTTTTCCACTAACTGACCAAACGATAATTTTTTACCAGATGCCGGATGAATTACGAATCCTTTTTCTGCCTTACAGGAGGAAGGATCGACATTCCATGTTTGCGCAGCAGCCGCGATCAGCATATACTTTCCGGTGGCGCCTGCTTTACGAAGACGATCCCATTCTACCAAGGTGCTGGTACTGCCACCCGTTGCCTGCATACCAAATGCAGGATGATTGTAGGCCGGATCAACCGGGGCCGATTCAAACCTGATCTTTGCCCAATCTGCTTCCAGTTCATCAGCCACCAGCATCGGCAAAGAGGTGTAAGCTCCTTGTCCCATTTCTGAGTGGTTGACGATAACCGTAATGATATCATCCGTACCAATACGTATGAATGCATTTGGAATAAAATTGGCGGGAGCGGGGACGCCGGCATTTTTTATACCCTTGCCAAAAGCCGGAAGATAAAAACTCAGTAATAATCCACCGCCAACAGCGGCGCCGGCTTGGACGAATTTACGACGACTGAGATGGTTAGTATCGCTCATGTGTTGCTACTTTTTAGTGAGAATTGATAAATATTCTTTTTTTGCTAAGATCAGCAGGTACAATTAAAAAAGATGACAAGAGGTGACTTGAATTCTTATTGCAGATCTATTTTCACTCCATGAATTTAGAACTATTTAGATTGATAAAAAAAAATGCCTGCGATCAAATCATTAAATAATAATTAATAAGTCAAACAATTTAAAAGGGATCTGTTTATAAATAGTGGAAAAATGATTAAACATCTTAGTTTGTTAAGGTCTACCTCCGCGATATTAGCAGTAACTTTAAACAACCACATTTATTAATTCAACTAAGCCAAATGGAATATACTTTTATCACCAATATGCGGATCAAAAAAATAAATAATAACGAGGCGTTTGATACGGAGGACCAACTGGCAATAGAAGAACCGCTGGAGATACAATTGCAATATGGCGCCCCCGACAGCCGTGTAAATAGAAGCATTTCGGTGACCATGCGTACACCTGGTCATGATCTGGAACTTGCAACAGGTTTCCTATTTACTGAGGGAATAATCAGGAGTAACCGAGAAATATTGTTTATTCAACAGGATGATGATGACAAGAACCGGATCATAATCGGTTTGCAGGATGCCGCTAATCCTGATATTAAGAAATTGGATAGGAATTTTTATACCACCTCCAGCTGCGGTGTATGCGGCAAATCAAGTATTGACGCAATTAAAACGATATCGGAATATAATAGTCAGCCGGGCAAGATCTGTATAAAGGCGGAATTGCTTTACCCACTTCACAATATAGTTAGAGAAAGACAGGCCATATTTGATAAATACTTTAAATCTGGAAACAATGACACATCAGCAATCGAAAAAAAATGATTACTATAGTAATCTAAGATCAAACACAGCCTATATCTCTCTACCTATGAATTTACCAATGCTTCAAAAGGTAAGAAAAGATATTAATCACCTTTTCATTGAGAGGGGC
>JANOCH010000035.1:0-3353 GCA_031412015.1 Chitinophagaceae bacterium | reverse complement strand
CTTGAATGACCGGGGTTTTACCAGGTCAACATCAGGTTTGGTGTATATCAAATATTCTACATCAAATCCAACATCACGAAGCATCCACAACATGGTCTCTTCCGTAAAATAATGAATATGCCCTACATCGGTTCTTTGTTGCAGCAGTACATGTGGCTTTAACAGGGTCCGGCACGACATATCCAATGGTATATGAAAGATAAAACTTTTGCCTTTTTCCCTTAACCGGCGTAAAAAGGAATAAACGTCATCTATGTGTTCTACCACATCCAGCAATAAAACCAGGTCTGCTTTCTCCGCTTCTATTTTTGTGTAATCATCGAGGTAAAAACTTAATTGTGAACCGGCTTTTTTTGCTGCGATCCCGATTGCCTGTGGTGAAATATCATAGCCCTTAAACACGGTTGTTGCAGGAAGATTTTTCATAAGTTCTACCAGGATCTCTCCAGCCCCACATCCTACTTCCACTACAAGCTCCGTTGGAAGCCGAAATTTTTTTATAAATTCCAACACCAGGTCTGCTTTGAACTTTGAGCCCTCCTGGTGCCAGCCAGGGTTACGTTGATAATAACCGCCTTCGGTATAAAACTGTTCGCTGCTGTTATACATATTATTGAGGCTTATCGAGCATTGATTTTAAAGATGTATAATCCGTCATTACCGGCTTAAAAAATTGGTATAGCTTAATTTTATGCCGCCTGTTGAAAAAATACAAAGAAAAAATAAAATAGAGTACATAGCCAACACTACTGGCAACGGAGGCAGCATAGATACCATAAATTGGCGTAAACAATACATTAAGCACTATGATGACTAACAATGCCAGCAAAGATCCCTTTAGGTTTATGTCTACCCGCTTGATCCCCGCATGATAGGAAGATACAGGATACAGGCTTGCCAATGCGAGAATACCTGGAATATGCAACAAAAATACAGGGTACATATAAGTATATGTTTCACCAAAGACCCAGACAAAGATCCAATAACCAGTTATCACCAGCCCTATACAGGCCAGCAGGTATATCCATAATAATAACCGGGAAATGGATACGATCTTATTGACGATCCCGGCATTCTTTCCCGAAGCCGTCAACGGGAAGATGGCGGTACCGATCATCATCGGAATCAATAAGAACCATTGCACGATTTTCGACACCTGGATATAGTTGCCCAGCTCACTGGCTGTACAATAATTCTCAACGAACCAATAATCTACCCGGTAGACGAGAAAGAAGATAATATTGGATAAAAAAGCAGCCGAAGAATACTTAATCAGCTTTTGCAGATCAACTGACGACGGTAAATGGTAATCTCTGCCCTGATTACTAAAAAAATAAAATATAGCGATCAACAACCCTTGTAATAGGAACCCGGTAAAATATGCGTATATCAGCCATTTGACTGTAAAAAATCCCAGTATGCCCAACACAAATAAAACGATCAACCCAAGATTGATAACCAGCAGGCATAGATTTGGAATAAAGAAATTTTCACGGGCGAAATAAAGCGCGGAATAAAAACTGATCAGTAAACTTCCGCCAATAAAGAGTATGGCTAATAATTTTGAGTTTATTCCCTGCAACGGAGAAACATGATCCGCGAAATAATCAAACAATAGAAAGGTCAACAAAAAAGCCAGGATGCACCATATTAAAGCAAGCATGGCCAATCGTGAAGACCGGACACTACCGGAGGCGGCATAGTAACCCATCCCGGATTCAAGTGAATAACTCAGGACCAGGATGATCAACGAAAGATTATTAATAAAAAAGAAAAGCGATCCGGCTTGCGATGCTTCAAATAATCTCGCCACCAGCACATTAAGTATAAACACCGACAGGAAATTTAATCCACGCCACAAGAGGATATCCTGTATTGCTTTTTTTACACTCATTTATAGGATCGAGACCGCGTATACTATTTCAGTGCTTTTATTATTTCAATAAAATCGGATGCAACCAGCGATGCGCCGCCTACCAGGCCACCGTCCACATCAGGACAACTGAACAGCTCCTTAGCATTATTAGCCTTGACACTACCACCATACAAAATAGATACCTGGTCAGCAATGCCCGCGCCATATTGATCAGCTAATACTGAACGCAAATAAGCATGTATCTCCTGCGCCTGTTCAGTGGTAGCCGTTTTACCGGTACCAATAGCCCATATCGGCTCGTAAGCAATAACAATATCTTTTATTTTATCGGCTGACAAATGAAAAAGTGACTCCTTGAGTTGAGCTGCTACATATTCATTTTGCGTACCCGCTTCTCTTATCGACAAAGGCTCGCCACAACAGAATATCGGCGTTAGAAAATTTTCAAGGCAAAGGTTCAACTTATCCGCGAGTTGAGCATTGCTTTCATTAAAATATTCACGTCTTTCACTATGGCCTATTACACAATATGGAACGCCAATCGAGTGTATCATTTCAGCAGAAACTTCGCCGGTAAAAGCGCCGGATTTTTTGTGATAACAATTTTGGGCGGCTACATGATAATTTTTTGCATTATCTACTTCACTTCTTGTCATAAGAAGATAAGGAAACGGCACCGCGAAAATGGCATACTGGTGAGGAGCCAGAACAATATTTGCTTCTAATATATCATCCAATAGTTTTTCTCCTTGTTGAAAACTAAGATTCATCTTCCAGTTTGCCGCGGCGATCTGATTTCTCATAAGTATTTAAATTGATTAAAAGTTTTAAGTATAAAAAAATTTGATATTGATCGTTCTAAAAATGTTTAAAGATATAGGTTAAAATGCTTTTTTCGCTATCACTGATGGTATGGGCTTTCAATTTTTTCCAACCGTCAATGTCCTTAATGGCCTTATCAAATTCATACCGGTTCACGCCTTCGCTACCCCAGGAAAAACTGGGAACAAATTTGGGTGTTAACCCGGCCCCAAATACATTGCAACTGACTCCAATCACTGTTCCCGTATTAATAGCCGTGTTAATGGCGGTCCGGGAATAGTCACCCATCATTACACCACATTTCAACCCGGCATTTAACTGGCCTTTAGGGGTCCAGATATTTACGTCTCCTGCATTATTTTTAAGATTGGAGTTCGTGGTACCGGCTCCCATATTACACCACTCACCTATTACAGAATCTCCCAGGTAGCCATCATGTGCTTTGTTGGAATAGCCGAACAATATGGAATTTTTTATTTCACCGCCTGCAATGGAATAGGGACCCAATGTAGTAGCGCCATATACTTTAGCTCCCATTTTCAGGCAGGCCCCTTCTCCCATAGCGAATGGCCCGCGGATGATCGCTCCTTCCATTACCTCTGCATTCTTACCAATGTAGATCGGGCCGGTTGACGCATTAAGAATGCTGTGTTGC
>JANOCH010000034.1:0-3198 GCA_031412015.1 Chitinophagaceae bacterium | reverse complement strand
TGCCACTGAAAAAAATTCCCGATTGGCACAATGGCAAAGGCAATCATGGCTGGCTATTCATTGATGAAATAAAAGTCTATTAAAAACATGCAGCGCTGGAAAAATAGTTTATTCAATATCGCCTTTGCGTTAAACTGCCTCTTGCTGTTCCTTTTGCTTTTTGAAAATAAATTGTCCATACCGGTTTGGTTGCAGGTAGCTGGTCGTATGCACCCGTTGATACTTCATTTTCCCCTTGTATTAGTGGTTCTTTATGCATTGATCACCTTAATAGCCGGATTCAAAAAAGAAAACAACAATGAAATCTTTAAAAACCTAACCGGGTTCTTATTACTATTGGCAGCACTCACCTCAGTACTCACATCACTAGCCGGTTTATTTTTATCGAGGGAAGATGGTTATGACGCAGAAGCATTATTCTGGCACAAATGGAGTGGTGCGGCTATCTCCTTTTTCACCATGGGCTGGTACTATTTCGGCAAACAGGTACAATCGAAAAAAATTGTTTCCGTCTTTACTTCTGCTGTTGCGTTACTATTGATCATATTTGCGGGTCACCAGGGAGCCGGTATTACACATGGACAAAATTTTTTGTTGGCGCCTATGCTACCGGAGAAAAAACAGCCGGTCGTTTCACCCGAAGAAGCTTTTGTATACGGTGATATGGTAAAACCGATCCTGCACGCAAAATGCGAATCATGTCATAACGACAAAAAAGCAAAGGGGGAATTGATAATGGAGAGCGAAGCTTCCCTGCTAAAAGGCGGAAAAAGCGGTGAGCTTTGGGATAGTACGGCTGCGGATCTTGGATTAATGTTGCGCAGGGTGCACCTGCCTGTTGAAGCAAAAAAACACATGCCGCCACAAGGCAAACCCCAATTGACGGAAGAGGAGATAGAGATCATCACGCAATGGATACGTAAAGGCTCGGATTTTAAACTCCGTGTCGCTGATCTTTCTCCTGCTGATACGCTGCGACAGATCGCCAACAGAATTTTTACGGCTGCAGAAATGGCTGAATACGATTTTGATGAAGCTGATCCTTCGGTGATTGAAAAACTTAATTCAGAAAGCCGTGTAGTCAGCTCCGAAGCCCTGGGCTCGCCTGCATTGGCCGTCAATTTTTTCAATAGCAAACTTTTCACCTCCGACCAGTTAAAAGATCTTATCAAAGTAAAAAAACAGATCGTTACACTGGATCTTTCGCGGATGCCATTGAAAGATGAGGATATAAAAGTGATCAGCGAATTCGAAAATCTTCGCCGGTTAAACCTGAGCTTCACCGGAATTTCAGGTGCCGTATTGCCTGAATTAAAAAAATTGAAACTCTTAAAAAGCCTGTCACTTACCGGCACGCAGGTGAATGCGGAGCAATTGAAGGAATTACAAAGTTTCCCGGAACTTAAAACAGTATATACCTGGAACACACCTGTCGCGAAAACCGATATCGAAAAACTACAGGAGGAAGTAAAAAACATACGTTTTGAAACAGGTTTCAAAGGTGGAGACACAATGATTTTAAAATTATCGCCCCCCGTACTCCTGAACGAAGAAGGATTTCTTTCATCAGCTGTTCCTTTAAAACTTAAACACTATATACAAGGCACCACTATACGCTACACGATGGACGGAACTGAACCCGATAGTTTGAACTCGCCGGTGTTTAAAGGAAATGAAACAATTAATAGTAATGTATTGGTAAGAGCCAAAGCCTACAAACCGGGTTGGATCACCAGTGATATGCTGGAAGCGAATTTTTATAAAAACACCTATACACCTGATACCCTTATTTACCTTGTAAAGCCCAGTGAGAAATATAAAGATGATGGTGGTGAGCTATTGATAGATCGTGAAAAAGGTGAACCTGATTTCAGATCCGGGAATTGGGTGGCTTTTCGGGAAAACCGCATGGAGTGTTTACTGCAATTTTCGAATCCGGTGCCAGTACAAAGTATCACTCTTAGTTCGCTGATCGATGCAAGCTCCTATATTATGCCGGCACAAAGTATTGAAATCTGGGGAGGCGATGATACAAGGAACTTGAAACTGTTGGGAAAGCTGGTGCCCGAACAGCCGGCCAAAGCCATGGGAACTATTATGAAAGGTTTTGAATGTAAATTCAATACAGCTACCGTAAAATTTATCAAGATCATCGGCAACCCTGTTGCCAAACTACCCGCTTGGCATCCGGGGAAAGGCGATAAAGGATGGATATTTGTGGATGAGATTTTAGTGAACTAGCGTTTTGAGGCATTTCCCGATAGCTATCGGGACGTGAGACGGGAGTCCGAAGTCGGGAGTCATCAAGATTTTCTATTGACAATTCACCATTGACCATCCGATAGCTATTGAATCACTCTGTTTCCCAGGTGTCCCGCCAAACCTCGTTACAAAACAAACTCTTTGCACACTTCCTAATTGAAATCAATTGTATGAGAAAGCCCTGTTTGCATTTTCTATTCTTCTTCGCCATTACCAATTCTGCCTGGGCCCAAACCACAACGAACTATAAACGTTCCGATCTGCCAATAGAAGAAAGAGTGAAGGACCTGCTGCAACGGATGACGCCGGAGGAAAAATTCTGGCAACTGTTCATGATACCCGTTGATCTTGGCAATGTTCCGTCTAAATATAAGAGCGGCATTTTCGGTTTCCAGGTAAACACGGTACAGCAACAACAGGGAGCAGCGGCGCAGCTATTAAATTATAAATCAGGACAAACGGCTCAACAAACACTGGCTAAGATCAATGAGATTCAAAAATATTTTGTAGAGCAAACGAGATTAGGAATTCCGATCATCGCGTTTGATGAAGCTTTGCACGGTTTAGTAAGAGATGAAGCAACGGCTTTTCCACAGGCTATCGCATTAGCTGCGACATGGGATACGTTATTGATGAAAACGGTGGCCGCGGCCATTGCCAATGAAACAAAAGCAAGAGGTATCCGTCATATCCTTTCACCGGTGGTAAATATTGCCACCGATGTTCGATGGGGAAGAACGGAAGAAACCTATGGCGAGGATCCCTTTCTAAGTGCTGCCATGGGAGTAGCATTTGTCAAAGCGTTTGAACAAAGAGGAGTTGTCACCAATCCCAAACATTTTGCCGTCAATCATGGCGAAGGCGGAAGAGATAGTTATCCTATTCACTTCAACGAAAGATCACTGGAAGAAACTTACCTGGTTCCTTTCAAAGCGG
>JANOCH010000033.1:0-4356 GCA_031412015.1 Chitinophagaceae bacterium | reverse complement strand
ATAGGGCTCTGTTCCGAGCAACTCGATCAGGTCCAAAAATTCATGAGTGCCAAAACTATTGTCCTCCGTTACATTGCCCCAATGGGTATTGATCATTTTGGGTCGTTGGTTGCGGGGCCCAATACCATCTCTCCAATGATACTCGTCGGCGAAACAACCGCCCGGCCAGCGAAGGTTGGGTATCCTGATCTTCTTTAATGCATCAACTACATCCAAACGTATCCTGTCCTTGCGGGGCAGTGTTGATGTATCACTCACCCAGAAACCATCATAAATACAACGGCCAAGGTGTTCGGAAAAGTGACCATATATATGTTTGCTGATCGTCAGCTTTGGTTCATGGCCGTTTACATATAATTTGGCGGTTGACTGGCTAACAGAAGCAAAAGACATTAGCAGTAATGCCACAAAGAGGTTAAGGAAGCGTTTCATGCAATCGTTGTTTTAAGTTTATTTAATACCGGGAACCCAAACAAATATAATTAAATGTCAATTAAACACTTTATTTAGACTGAAAAATATTTGTAGCTGCGATCCGCCTTTGGATCACCTTATATCGTCGCCGCTTTACTAATCTTTACCAACACATCCCAGGAAATCCTCAGCATTACCCTATCAACCATCACTTACCAAAATACAGTATATAAAGCCGCCAGTATGCCGCAGATAATAAATGACCCCACGATGAAACCGGGCGTCACCTTAAACATGGATTGATCGACCTCCAGAACATGGGTATCATTTGCCGGTTTAGGTTTTATCAAACTGATCGTCACCATGATAATAACGATAGCAAAAAACGTAATCGTCATCCTGTCTAAAAATGGATAATCCGGGAAAGCTCCGTTGGTCCAGGAAGGCAGAAATTTTAATACTGTTGAAACAGGCACTGTGAGCAAAGCACCCGCCAGCCCTGCGGCCGCCGTTGCTTTCTTCCAGAACATCCCTAGTAAAAAAATGGCCAGCACCCCAGGCGAGAAAAACCCTGCATACTCCTGTATAAACTGGTAAGCCTGGTCCAATGATTTTAATGCAGGCGCTACTATAGCACCTACGAGCATAGCGATGATCACCGCCCATCTGCCGGTAAGCACTAATTTTCTTTCCGTCGCTTCTTTATTGATATACTTTTTATAAATGTCTAAAGAGAAGATGGTAGATATGCTATTCGCTTTACCGGCGAGTGAAGCAACAATAGCGGCTGTTAATGCTGCGAAAGCTACTCCCTTTAAACCGGCGGGTAATAAATTCATTAATGTAGGATACGCATGATCCGGTTTGACAATACCATCTGCCATCATTTCAGTTTGAAACATTCCATTCTTGTGCATCACATACATTGCGATACCTGGCAACACGGCGATGACAGGTACCAGCATCTTTAAAAAGGCTGCGAATAAAATTCCTTTACGGGCTGTTTTCAAATCAGCGCCTAATGCCCGCTGTACGATGTATTGATTGCAGCCCCAGTAAGCGAGATTGTTGATCAGCATACCGCCAATTAATACAGACATGCCTGGTAATTCTTTGTAATGCGGATTGGATTCATCAAAGATCATGTGAAAATGTGTCGGCGCCTCTTTTCTTAAAACAGAAAGACCTTTCAATATATCTTTTCCAAAACCAAATTGCTCAGACAATAATGTCAATGCCAAATAAGTAGTAACTAAGCCTCCGATTATTAACACCAATACCTGGAATACATCCGTATATCCGATCACTTTCATTCCACCCAGTGTAACTATAATGGAAAAGATACTCAGGCCCGCAATACACCATTCAAAATTGATGGGGGCAATAGAAGAAATAGCCAGGGCCCCGAGATAAATAATAGAAGTAAGATTGACGAATACATACACCAATAACCATATCACCGCCATGATGGTGCTGACGGTATTATCGTATCGTTTGGCCAGAAACTGCGGCATCGTAAATATCTTATTCTTAAGATAGACGGGAATAATAAATATAGCCACGATGATCAGGGTAGCCGCCGACATCCATTCATACGTAGAGATAGCAAGACCCAATGCAAAACCTGAGCCTGACATGCCGATAAAATGTTCGGCTGAGATATTGGAAGCGATCAGTGAGGCGCCGATAGCCCACCAGGTAAGCGAACCTTCAGCAAGAAAAAAATCTTTGGAGCTGGTAGTGGTCGATTTTTTTCTTTTGTATATATAATAGCCATAAGATGACACAAGGATGAAATAAATAAAGAATACTATGTAATCGGCGGTTTGCAGTTGGTTCATCAGGCAATTTTTATCGTTGGCAAAAGTTAGCTTGGTTAAAATACAAGAATATCACGGCAGTCACCACAATCTACATTATCATTGCCTGGCAAACCACTTTTCACTATAAAAAACAATAATAGCGTAGCCCCGGTAACCCATATATTAGTCCATTGATCAAATAACCGTTTTTTTATAAACACTAACAAAGGCATTTAGGGTTTATTTACGAAACCGTTTTCGTGAATAGGCATATTTTTACATAGATTTCAGGCGCTGATCATACCAAACTGTACCAGATTCATGAGTAATACCACCATTAAGATATTAGCCAAAGAACTGAACCTTTCTGTAGCCACGGTTTCAAAGGCGTTAAGGGACAGCCATGAAATAAGTACTGAAACCAAAAAAAAAGTCCTTGCTCTCGCCCGGGAATTGAATTATGTCGCTAATCCTTATGCCAGCAGCCTCCGCAAAAGAAGAAGTAATACTATCGCCGTAGTGTTGCCGGAAGTAGCCGATAGTTTTTTCTCGCAGGCCATCAATGGTATTGAATCCGTGGCGCAGGATAAAGGATACCATGTACTGATCTACCTGACGCATGAGAGTTTCGCCCGGGAAGAAGCCATATTAAAAGAATTTCAAAGCGGAAGAGTAGATGGCATATTGATCTCCATATCGGGAGAAACAAGCCATAGTGATCATATAAAGGAAGTAATAGCTTCGGGCATACCAGTTGTTTTTTTTGACAGGGTATGCGAAGACGTGGAGACCGCCAAGGTTATTACGGATGATTTTGAATGCGGCTACCAGGCCGCCACTCATCTCGCCAAACAGGGTTGTAAGAGAATTACTTTTCTATCGGTTTCATCCAGCCTTTCTATCAGCAACAACAGGATGGAAGGATATAAAAAAGCCCTTGCCGATCACCAGTTTAAAAACAGCCAAACCGATATACTATTTTGCGGCAATGATATTGACGAAAATTACCGTCTCATAATAAATGCTTTAAAAAAGGATAAAAGACCCGATGGTATAATCGCCTGCGTTGAAAAATTTACCAATAGTATTTACCTTGCCTGCAACGAACTAACACTATCTATACCGGGAGATATCAGGGTGATCAGTTTTACCAACCTGCAAACCGCATTGATACTGAATCCCCCACTCACGACAGTTACGCAGCCAGCTTTTGAAATGGGAAAAACGGCCGCCTCTATTTTATTTAGAAATCTTGGCAAAAACAGTACGGCCTTAAAAAATGAAACGGTAATTATTCCCTCGGTACTGCATGTAAGGTGTTCTTCGAGTTAAAATCCCGCAAGACTTAGCCATCTCAAAATGCTGAAACTAACCTGGTCGCTATTAGTTTCTGCACTACGTCGGCCTCTGCCAGGAAAATTGAATGCTGCTGCGTTATTTAGAATAGGAGCCTTCGGTTGTGGCAAAAAACTCCCATTTTCCGTGGGCCTGATATTTGTTTGCTAATAAACATCCTTATCCCGGATACTATTTTGTTCATCATTTATATAAAAATTGTACCTTAAATCAGCTGTGCGTGAGTTAGGGTGCCAAGATTAATTCATTAATATCAGTTATGAAACTATTCTGTTTATCCTTTGTAATTATCCTCTTGCCCGCAGCGGGTTTGATGGCACAGACCGGCAGCGATTCTATAATAACTCCGGCTTCCACCTTCTTTAAAATAAACGGATCAAGATCTTTCTGGATGGGTGCCAATTATCGCAAGGAATGGACAACACCCGTCAAAGCTCCCATTGTTGATCTTTCGAAAGAAAAAGGCGGACTAACTATCGTAAAAAGAGGCGGTGGTAAGCAAACCCGTTCATTACGGGTAGCTGATCCCACGGGCCGGGAGTATAATTTCCGATCCATTCAAAAATTCATTACGGGTAAAACTTTACCCGCCGACCTGCAAAGCGAGGCGGCAGAAGATATCGTGGCAGATGGCATTTCAGCATCCTATCCCTACGCGGCTTTATCAATGCCGGTACTGGCCGAAGCTGCCGGTGTACCTTATTTAAAAGTAAAATTGGTTTATATTCCCGACGATACGAAATTGGGAGAACACCGGAAAGATTTTAAAAACCTCCTCGCCTAC
>JANOCH010000032.1:0-14014 GCA_031412015.1 Chitinophagaceae bacterium | reverse complement strand
GTGATGTTATTGCTTTTCCGAAAAAGCCCAGCGTTGCTATTGGACAGGTACAACATAAGAAAAATGGCGAAGCCTCCAATAATGGCAATCCATAACAAAGTTTGAAAAAGAGGATGTGAAGTAAATCCCTCTCCTTCCTGCTGTTGCTTTTTTTTAAACACTTCATTGGCATACCAGAATGCATCATCCTCCCGCAGTCGCTGCAAAACCGAATCCGGTAATTTGCGCAGTGTTAATGAATCTGAAAAACCTCCCGTAAATTCCTTTCGTAAAAAATATTCAGCGTTATCATCAATTTCGTCCGTTTGTTCTTCGGCGTATTTTTCTTCCGCGGGGGGCTCTTCGTCAGGTAACACCGGTAGGATGGTGGTGTCAAGTTCATACTTCAATACAGTATCGATCCTTTCACCGTTTTGGCCGTAAAGTAAGAATTGCATTAAAACAAAAAGAAAGAGAAAGCCCACCCTTTTGCTTTTTTTGATCACCTGGTATTTAATCGTTGGTTGCCGCACTATACATCCTCCTCGTTTAGTTGCGATTTCATTTTTTTTCCAAGACGAATCGGGTAAATAACAAAATACCATACTACAAATACCACCGACAATGAGGTGATAATCGTCGTCAAAACGGAAACATCATTGTACAGGCGGGTAATAAACCCTTCAAAAAAAGCAGCCAACGCAAAAACCGGCATCAACCCAATCATGATCTTTACACCATCTTTAGCCCCTTGCTTAAACGCATCTATCCTCCTGATGGTACCGGGGAACAAGAAACTTTTCCCTAGTACTAAACCCGCAGCGCCGGAAATAATAATAGCCGTTAGCTCGAGTGTGCCATGAACGAATACTACTAAAAAAAACTGTATGCCCAGCCCTTTGGCGGCGAAGAACTGATCAAAAATACCAACCATGGCCGCATTTTGTGCCAGCAGGTACAAACTGGGAATACCGGCAAAAATTCCTGCCGCGAACATCAATAAAGACACCCTGATATTATGTATCATCAGGAGCAACCAGCTAAGAAAGGGATTCCCGGATTCATAAATACCAAAGGGATTTCCTTCCGCAATATTTTCAAGCGTCTTGTCGACATAACGATCACCAAAGAAATCTCTCGCCACCCCCTCATCCTGTTTGGAAACAAAAAAACCAATGCTAAAGAAAATCAGAAAAACTATAACCACAAATAAGACGACCTTGTGATGCTTGCGTATCGTCAGCGGGAGATCATATTTCCAGAACGTAACAAGGCGGTTCGATTCTTCCTTACGATTTTTGTAAATACTAAGATAGATCTTCGAAGCCTCGCTGTTGATATACCGGGTGACCTTGCTGGATGGATAAAACGTTTTAGCATACGCCAGATCATCTACCAGTTGGGTAAAGTCCTTTGCCATCTCATCTGCATCCTCTGCCGGAATTTGCTGATTTTTCAACCAGCGTTCCCGGTTCTTCTTTATAAATAAGGCTTCTCTCAATTACTTCGTTTGGCTTGTAAAATACTGTTTTTTAGATAACATAAAAGGCTGAGCCCAAATTTGTTTTAACCCAAATAAAAGCGCTCCGAACTACCGGGCAGGCCAAAACCTTTACTATTTTTTTACCACACTTTAAATCATGAATTAAAAAATATATCTTTTGACCTGAAAGCTACTAATTTAACAGCCCGAACAAAAGCCGTAGTCAATGGCCGCCATCAAAGTACCTACTTCCTTTAATATAGATGTTGAATTTGAGATACCTGAATTCTACCGGCGGCTGGTCGCTTTGCTGATAGATATGGTCATTCAATTTTGTTATTTTAAAATAGCCAATGAACTTTATAATTATATACGGAGAAATGCCGATTTTTTAGACCCTGATACCAACTACAACCTTGAAGCTATTTCGTTATTTCTCTTTCTACCCATTTTCATTTATCACATAATAGTGGAAGTAACTATGAATGGTCAAAGCATTGGAAAGAAGGTCATGGGAATACGTGTGGTACATGAAAATGGCGGCCGCGCCAGCATCAGCCAATTTCTTATCAGATGGCTCTTGCGGATTTCAGATGTATGGATCATAGCCCTCTTAATTTTTATTGCTCTTGGGCCGGATTTCCGGAATCCTGAAACAACCTTCATCGTGTTGGGGGCGCTGGGATTTTTAATAACCGACATAATCCTGGTTATTTCCTCTAAGAAAGGTCAGCGTATCGGCGATCTCCTGGCCCGATCTATTTTAATCAGAACAAACCATAAGGCGAGCATAGAAGAAACAGTATTCCAGGAAGTGGCAGATAATTACACACCGTCTTTCCCACAGATCATGCAACTTAGCGACAGGGATATCAATGCCATCAAGAGCATATTGGAAACAGCCCGAAAAAAAGGAGACTTCGATATGGCGGCAGCGGCAAGCGAAAAAATAAAATCGCACCTGAAAATAGATTCAGCCATCTCGCCTTTTGAATTTCTTGATATATTATTAAAAGATTACAATTACCTGTCGGTAAAATAAAAAGACCCTCGAAGGGCCTTTTTAATACAGTGCTCTTTAAAAATGTTACATACTCCCGCCTGTAGCTGCGCCAAGCAGACCAAAAATCAAAGCCAATACCCAGAAGCAAAGTCCGATAAGGGTGAGAATACCAATAAAACGGAAAGTAGCTTTCAGATTCTGGAAGGAGTTATTCAGCGATTCCAGGTCATTAGCAGCTAAAGCTGTTTTCATCTTGGTCGCGAATCGAAAAAGAAACAAACACGGAAAAAAATAAATAAGCGCTATCACTATATACATTATCGCCGCGACTGCGCCAAAACCTCCGGATGTCGCCATATCTCCGTAGGGGCTGTTCCGGTTTAGTTCACCTGAAAACGTACTGAAAAAAGATCCAAAGAAAACTCCTATCAATACTATGAGGCCGCAGCCGATAAATCCCATAATAGAAAGAAACTTTGCCCATTTTGCAGCTTCCGTAAGATGAGCCCTGCCTGTTTGGTCCAGGCTCATTTCGAAAAGCGTCGAATCTTGATTTTGTTCCATAATTGTCGGTTTGTGGTTAAATAAAAGAACTTTTAATGAATATAAATATAACCGCCCCTTCTGAGCCTTGCAACTTTTATTAAAGATAAAATACCAACCCACAAACCCGGCATAAACCAATCAACAAAAGAATTCAATCAATATGCCCTTGCAAATAATACCCTTTGAACTGAAGGCTTACCACTAAGAACACATTTACCCTGCTCTTGCTGGTTATTCAACGGAATACACCGTATCGTCGCTTTTGTTTTTTCTTTGATCGCCTCTTCCGTTTCGGCGGTACCATCCCAGTGTGCTGAGATAAAGCCGCCTTTTTCGTCCAGTAATTTTTCAAATTCGTTCCAGTCATTTGCCGGAGTAACATGCTCTTCCTGGTAAGCCTTTGCTTTCTTGAACATGTTGTGCTGTATATCCAGCAACAAGCCGTCGACATACTGGGCTATGCCATCCAATCCCACAACCTTCTTTTCCTTTGTATCCCGACGTGCAACTTCCACTACATTTTTCTCCAGGTCTCGAGCACCCAAAGCCAAACGAACCGGAACACCTTTTAATTCATACTCGGCAAACTTCCATCCGGGACGGTTATTATCATTATCGTCATATTTTACCCTTACTCCAAGACTCTTCAGGTTATCCGTTATCTCCTTTGCTTTTTTATCAATTAAAGCCTTTTGCTCATCGCCTTTATAAATTGGAACGATCACTACCTGCAGCGGTGCGATCTTTGGCGGAAGTATCAATCCCTGGTCATCACTATGTGCCATGACCAATGCGCCAACCAACCTGGTACTAACTCCCCAACTGGTGGCCCATACATATTCCAGCTGGTTCTCTTTATTGGAAAATTTTACATCAAAAGCTTTGGCGAAATTCTGACCCAGAAAATGCGACGTACCAGCCTGCAGCGCCTTACCATCCTGCATCAACGCTTCTATGCAATATGTTTCTTCCGCACCTGCAAAACGTTCATTCGCAGTTTTTACACCACGGATAACGGGTAAAGCCATAAAGTCTTCAGCAAAAGTTGCGTACACTTCCAGCATTCTTTCTGTTTCTTCCACCGCTTCCTGCGCTGTGGCATGAGCCGTATGCCCTTCCTGCCACAAAAATTCAGTGGTGCGCAAAAACAAACGGGTACGCATTTCCCAGCGAACTACATTAGCCCATTGGTTAATGAGTAATGGAAGGTCGCGGTAAGATTGTATCCAGTCTTTATACGTGTTCCAGATAATTGTTTCGGATGTTGGGCGAACAATTAATTCCTCGTCGAGTTTTGCGTCAGGATCCACAATTACACCACCTCCATTTGGGTCGTTTTTCAAACGGTAATGCGTAACGACTGCACACTCTTTGGCAAAGCCTTCCACATGGGCTGCTTCTTTGCTTAAAAAGCTCTTGGGAATAAACAAAGGGAAGTAAGCATTTACATGACCGGTGTCTTTGAACATTTTATCTAAAGCATCCCGCATATTTTCCCAAAGGGCAAATCCATAGGGTTTAATGACCATACAGCCTTTTACCGCTGAATAATCGGCGAGGTTGCCTTTGATGATTAGGTCATTATACCATTGCGAATAATCCTGTTCCCGTGAAGTGATCTCTTTACTCATACCTGATTCTAACTCCTGTTTTTTGGTTACTGTTTTTTGTTTTTAATTAACAGCCGGCTATACAATAATGTGCATACTTAGACTGTAACTTTGACTTACGACCGTTTGGGGAAAACCAAAGTCGCACAAAAGTAGTAACTTCAAGTTTAAACCGTAAAACCGTTTGCCATGAAACAATACATTCTCTTATTCGCTTTGATCGCAGCTGTTTTCAGTAGCTGCACCACTGCTTACAAAACCGGGCAAACACCTGATGATGTATATTATTCACCGACGCGTCCGCAGGATGAATATGTACGGGTAGAAAAGCAGGATGACCGACAGTATCGTGGTTCTGACGACTACTATGAAGATCGTTTCCTAAGAATGAGATTGCAGGATCGTTATCGCTGGTCGGCGCTGGATGACTACTACTTTCATAATACCTATGCGTACAATGCGTATGGAAATTATTATAACTGGAACAGCCCCTGGAATAGCTATTGGGCATGGAATAATTTTTACAACCCCTATTGCGGCGGTATTCCCTATTATCCCGGGTCTGTTATCATAAAAAATCCCAGAACCTACACTCCGCCAAGCAGGGCTTTGGTATTTAATCCTAACAGTTATAACCCGGCGACCAGTAATAGTTCGATAGGGAGCAAAAGTTTTAGCAATAGTTATAATAACAATAACGGAAGCCGTTACAACAACAATAACAGGAGCAGTAATAATAATTCATTAGGAGGAGCTGTTCGCAAAATTTTCTCTAACGAAAACTCAGGCAACGGCAATTACAATTCTAATAATAATTCAACTCCTTCCCGAAGCTATACGCCTTCTTCTTCCAGTTCCAGCTCATCATCATCTTCAGGAAGTAGTGGCAGCAAAAGCGGTGGCGGTGTTTCCAGGCCACCAAGATAACAGGAGTATAAACTGATTTTCATGGGAGGAAACTGTATTTGAGTATTACACTTGAGTGTTTCCTCCCATGTTGTATCTGACCGATAATTGAAAAAGCTCATTTATGCAAAAAAGAACATTACTGGGTACATTGATCTGCTTTTCACTTTCACTGCATGCGCAGATTCCTGAAGACGTATTGAAATATTCCTGGCAACCCACCAACGGCACGGCCAGGATCAATGCGATCGGGGGTGCAATGGGTTCATTGGGTGGGGATTTATCGGCCACTTTTGTAAATCCTGCCGGGCTTGGCTTTTTTAAAACAAGCGAGATCGTTGTTTCGCCGGGATTTAATTTCCTGAAAAATAAAAGCAATTTCCGCGGCACGAATGCAAAGGATAATGGCTCGAATTTTAATTTAGGCACCAGTGGAATTGTAGCAGGCTGGCAGGGCAATGGAAGATGGAGCAGCAAGGCGATCAGTTTTGGTATAACACGGACGGCCAATTTCTCCAATAAAGTTTATTATACCGGTAAAAATGACTTTAGCTCTTATGCGGAGCAATACGCTGCGCAGGCTGCCGGCAGCGGTCTATCTCTCGACGATATATTAAATAGTAACAGTGTTTCGCTGGGTACCCGAATGGCTGTCTACACCTACCTCATCGATACGGCGAGATTGGGCTCTAACCCCAATCCTGATGTGGTGAGCCTTTCGATGTATGATCAATTGAAAAATGGCGGGGCTTTCCTGCTGGATCAATCCCATACGATCGAAACAAGCGGCGGCATTACAGAACTTGCCATCGGTTATGCAGCCAACATGGATGACAAACTGTATATTGGCGGTTCCATCGGCCTTCCCATTGTTAAGTATCAAAAGACAAGCACTTTCAGGGAAGAGGACGCCACAGGAAACAGCGATAATGATTTTGATTTCTCCGAGCTTTCCGAAACATTTACTACAAAGGGAATGGGCATCAATGCAAAGCTGGGAATAATTGTAAAACCAATTGACCTCGTAAGGCTAGGCTTGACCGTTCACACACCCACCTGGCATAGTTTTGAAGATTCGTACCGGGGCACCATGTCAGTTAATACAGAAAATTATCGGACTAACCCGGGCACAGAAACTATTTCTTCAGACTTCTTCAACGGAAATCAAACCCCAACTTATAAATATGAATTGATCAGCCCCTGGAAATTTATGCTTAGTGGGTCCTATGTATTGCGTGAAGCCGAAGATGTAAGAAATCAAAAAGGTTTTCTTACGGCCGATGTAGAATATGTAACCTATAAGTCCAATAAATTCAGGAACGCAGAGGATTACGACGACGATGGTTATTATGACCAGGTCAATGCTACCATGAAAGATTATTATAAAGGTGCTATTAATTTCCGTGTGGGAGGAGAGTTAAAATTTACCACTATTATGACACGCCTTGGTTTTGCCTATTACAGCAATCCTTATGCTGATAAAGAATTAAAAGCAAATAAAATGTTTATCAGCGGCGGCCTTGGCTATCGTAATGCCGGGATCTTCATCGATCTTACTTATGTTCATGGCTTACAAAAAGATGTAAACTTCCCGTATCGTTTACCTGATAAGGCCAACACATTCGCTACGACCAAAGGATCAGGTGGTAACGTAATGCTGACCGTTGGGTTCAAAATCTAAAAAAATGAGTGTACCCGGATTTTAATGGATTACGATGAAAGGGCAATAAAAGGCCCTTTCGTTATTAATTGGATAGGATAAATGAAAGTTGGCAAGCCTTGGGGAACTAGCGGGGATCAACAAAAACGAGCTTCTTGAAACATTCATTCGACAGTTCAATATTTCGGGCACCCGATAGTCGTCTGTGTACAAATTGAATTCTTGAGAAAAACAGGCCTTGCCTGATTCACCTTCACCCTCACCTAATCATCATCTCCGCCTCCTCTGTTGTTGCGATTCAATAGTGAGAAATCCGCCTTTCCAAACTTATAACTGAAAGTGATCCTGAAATTTCTTACGTTCCAGCGACGGTAAGAATCCTGGTAAAAAGTTTCCGTATCGTAGATTACGCCCCAACGCTGGGTATTGAAAATATCATTAATGCCAAAGGTCAGGGTAGCTTTATTATTCTTTAAAAAATCTTTACGCATGGCAAAGTCGACTCCGTATTGCGGCTTTCTTCTACCCTGGGGTATTACTTCCGCGGATTCATACTCACTCATCAACTGGAAACTAAGATTATTAAAAACCGATTTCGCCTTTGTTTCAATTTTATAGTCTGCCGTCATACTGAATTCCCAACTCACGCCCTTGTTACTCAGGTCGAGATCTTTGATTTTAGCTTTTACGGTACGGTACTGCAGATCAAAGGAAGGAGTAATATTGAAATTCTTTCCCGGCTTATGTTGCACCACCAATTCAAGTCCATACCGGTTAGTCGTACCGGCATTGATGAACGTATTAAGAATAGCATTGGGATCCACACCAGCGTCTTGCAACTGATCGTACTGCGGCGCGGTGATGGTGTCGCTATATTGCGTAATATCATCCGGGTTACTCCGAAAATAAATACTGCCCAAAAAATTTCCCTTGCCATAATTCTTACTGTAATTGAACTCAAAAGAATTAATGAACTCGGGTCGTAATTGCGGATTTCCCTGGCGAAGGTTCACCGGGTCATTGATATCTATAAACGGATTGATCTGCCAGAAATTAGGGCGCCGTATCCTGCGTGAATAATTCAGCTGTAACTGATCATCTTCTCCAATTTGTTTAGTGAAGAAAATACTGGGAAATATAGCATCCCATATATTTTTGATCTCTGATGGATACTTATATCCAAACTTGAAAGCGCTGTCTATTAATAAACCGGTGAATTTTGAATATTCTGTCCGTAGTCCCAGCTGGTAAGAAAAGCTTTTGGCTTTTCCAGAATAGGTAGCATAAACGGCGTTGACCATTTCGCTGTACTTGTAGTTGTTGCTTAATGGTAATTTGGTTTCCGAAGTATTCTCCACCGCGAAGGCATTGAAAAAGCTTCTTGATTCATTGTGAAAACTTCTTACGCCCGCCTCGAATTTTATGTCTTCACCCAATGGATGAACGTAGTCGGCCTGGAACGTTAGTTGCCTGCTATTACCACTACCTTCATTTCTAACCGTTGTCGCCGGTTTATATTCAGCGCCCCCGGGATTTAAAAAGAAATTTTCAATGAACGAATTCTCTTCGTTTCTTCCACGGTTGTAAGTCATGTCCGCAGTCAGTTCCCTACCCATTTGAGGGAAACTATGTTTATAACTGAGCCTTGTGCTGTTTCGGTTGAATGTAGAACGGCCTTCGGCCAGCCGGCTACCATAATATAATGGACTCTGATCGCTTTCCAGGTATTCCTGGCTTTGCGTTTCCTCATTGCTGAATCTGCCTTTCCCAAAATCCTGTGTAATAGTTAAGGTATTCCTATTGTCAATAAAATAATCAGTGCCAAACCTGATCGATTGAAAGCGCCGTAGCCTGTCATTGGTCGTATATTGATTAAAATAGCCGGTAGTGCTTCCGCCCGATTTGTTTTCCCGACGGGTCTCACTTCTTGCCTTTCCACCGGATTGATTATACCCACCCGTAAGGAAGATATTGAATTTTCCCTGGCGTAAATTCAAATTCAAATTTCCGTTGGCAATTTTCGGTGCGCCAACGGATGCCGTAATGATCCCGTTTAAACCGACCCGCTTATTTTTTTTCAACACAACATTGATAATACCGCCCGAACTGGCAGCATCAAATTTGGCGGACGGATTGGTGATCAACTCCACCTTTTCGATATTGTCGGCAGGTATCTGGTCAAGCGTAAGAATAGTTGGTCTGCCATCAATAAATATTTGAGGAGTGGTATTGCGAAGAGTAACATTGCCATCGATATCTACCGAAACAGATGGGATATTCTTCATTACGTCGATAGCCGTGCCGCCTGTTGACACCAGGCTCTTAGCCACATTATAGATCCGGCGATCCACCCCGATTTCCATCACCGGTTTATCGGCCACCACTGTTACGCCAGTTAATTCCTGGATTTTGGTCTGTAATCCGATATTACCAAGATCTTTTCCCAATTTGGAATCAGCGTCCCGCCCTCTTGCAGATGATTTTTCCAGCACCTGCTCAAATGGTTCATAACCGATGGCCGAAAAAACAATGCGAATACTTTTCCCTGTGTTAATATCCGGGAAGTTGAAATCCCCATTCGCCTTTGTCAGCATACCCGCTAACAGGGTGTCGCTTCCCGCCAGGTAAACCTGTACTGATGCTGCTTCAATTCCTTTACCGGTATTTTTATCCACCAATTTCCCATAAAGCCGGCTGGAATTGATCTTTAACGCAGGTAAATCATTAGGAGCTTGTTGCTCCCTGTCAACCTGGGCATAACTATCAGCGATGGAGGCAAGAACACAAAGAAGTACCAAACTAAATTTCATGATCAAAAATTAAAAACTTTTATCATCCCGGAACAACGCTAAACCGTAATGTTTGACGCCGGTTAAACAGTATACTTGTGTGTAAATGGCTTTGTTTTTTATTATTAGACGAAACAATATAAGTCCTCACCCCAGCTCTATCCGTATAACCTGCACCTCATAAACACAATTCATTGAGACTTGGTTGAATACAATTGAAATAAAATCGACACTTCTTTTTATTCCTTTCTCCGCCTTTTACCGTCTGCGCTGTCTTAAAATCTTACCTTTGCGACACTAAATAATTTCTTTCTAAGAAAACAAGGCCTGGGATGGACATCAAGAATAATATACTGGAAACGATCGGCAATACTCCTTTGATACGATTGAACAAGATCACCAAAGATCTTCCGTGTACCGTACTGGCAAAAGTGGATTATTTCAATCCGGGTAATTCTATCAAAGACCGTATGGCGCTGAAGATGGTAGAGGTAGCCGAGCAGGAAGGGAAATTAAAACCGGGAGGCACTATTATTGAAGGCACCAGTGGCAATACCGGTATGGGTTTGGCGTTGGCCGCCGTAGTGAAAGGATACAAGTGCATATTCGTGACCACCGATAAACAATCAAAAGAAAAAGCGGATATATTAAAAGCCGTAGGTGCTGAAGTGATCGTTTGCCCTACCAATGTGTTGCCGGAGGATCCAATGAGTTATTATAGCGTTGCCAAGAGATTAGCCAAAGTGATACCTAACTCTTATCACATGAACCAATATGATAACCTGGCCAATCGTCTCGCCCATTATGAAACCACTGGTCCTGAGATCTGGAAACAAACGGATGGAAAGATCACTCACCTGGTTTGTACAGCGGGCACAGGTGGTACCATTACCGGGGTAGCGATGTACCTGAAAGAAAAAAATCCCAACATTCAAATATGGGCCATCGATGTGTATGGTTCCTTGCTCACCAAATACTTTCGTACCGGTGAAATAGATATGAACGAAGTACATCCTTATATCTCTGAAGGATTTGGCGAAGACTTTGTTCCGCTGAACTATGATATGAGTGTGATCGATCATTTTGAACAGGTGACAGACAGGGATGGCGCCATCATGGCAAGAAAACTGGCGAAAGAAGAAGGTATATTCTGTGGTTACAGTGCCGGAAGTTGCCTGCAGGGACTAATGCAATTAAAACAGAAATTGAAGAAGGACGACCTGGTGGTTTGTATTTTTCATGATCACGGTAGCCGCTATGTTGGTAAAATATACAATGACCAATGGATGATAGAAAGGGGTTTCCTTGATGTAAAAACCTTCAAAGACGTGGTCAGTTCAAGAGGCACCAAGCGCCTGATCACGGTGGAGCCTTCTCAAACCGTAGCCGAGGCGGTAGAACTGATGAAAAAATATGACATCGAGCAAATACCCGTCATGAACGGGGACGGGCCTGTAGGCGCTATCAGCGAAGGCGGGCTGTTTCAAAAAGTGTTTGATAATCCGGACATCAAGCATTCCAAAGTGGCAGATGTGTTGGAGCCAGTATTACCCCTCGTGGCATTTGATACCCCGGTAGAAAAGCTGAGCTCCCTGATAAATAAAGGAAACGGAGCCGTATTAGCCAGGGACGAAGCCGGCAATTATCATATCATCACCAAGTACGATGTACTCCAGGCATTAGGAAAATAAAGCATACAATACAGACGTTGTTGATTTACTGGAAGCCTGGACCGTTATATAGGCTTTAATCGTAGAATTACTATCCCTTTCATCGCTATTGCATCAAAATTTCCTAGCGGGTTTACGATAGGTGCAGTGAATACCGACGTAAAAAAATCAGGTTGTTTTGCTCTTTAATGCTAACGGATTCACAACTATTTTTGATTCAGAAGTTGATTGATACATTAATCAGTTACATATCCAATATCATCCTGAATAACCGACCGTCCAGTAACAGATTTTAGTAAAACCAATCCTTAGAAAAACCAACACACTGAAGCCTGGTCAGTCAACTTCTCTTCTTATTAATAATCTTTGAAAGAACCGAATAAGAAAATCCAACATCCCGCAGAAGAAGCCATCCAACAATCCCGAAGAAAAGCCAGTCCAAAGATCCTTCAGAAAGTTCAAGCCGTTCGAATCCTAAAGAAAAACCCAGATCCAATCCAGTCCTTGAAGACAAAAGTCCAGTCACCGTGTCCCAAATCCTTGAAAAGTTATTAAATCCGAAACCCTCCTGCTATTCATTTAGCAGGAGGAGCGGTAAAAAAAGCAGTCCCCTCCCCTTTGAACAGTTCATTGCTGTCTATAAAGAGATTACTTCCGTTAACCCATGTGAGAAAGATATTCATTCAAGGACGGGCATAAGCCAATACTGATTTGAGAAAGGGACTCCACAACTCTTTCTCAAGTCGAATTGGCTAAATTGTGCTAAAATGCGGCATGCGGGCATTTACCGACCAAACCGGACACAATATCTTTCTTGAAAACCTTCCGAAACGCATCATCTCGCTTGTTCCCTCCCAAACTGAATTACTATTTGATCTCGGGCTTGATGAACAGGTTATTGGCATCACTAAATTTTGTGTTCACCCATCCGAATGGTTTTATACCAAAAAAAGAATTGGCGGTACTAAGAAATTACACATTGACATCATTCATCAATTAGAACCCGACCTTATCATTGCTAATAAAGAAGAAAATGTAAGAGAAGAGGTTGAAGAACTATCCCGGCATTATTCTGTATGGACCAGTGATGTCACCGACCTGCCTTCAGCCTGCGCAATGATCGAACAAATAGGATCACTAACGCAAAAAACGGAAAAGGCGCACGAAATAATTTCAACTATCAATTCAAATTTTTCTCAACTACAAACTCTAAACTCGTCATTGCATGGAACGAAGCAAAAACCTAAAACCTGTTACTTGATCTGGAATGATCCTTACATGACAGTTGGTGGCGACACCTTTATACACTCTATGCTGGACGCAGCGGGATTTGACAATATTTTTAAAAACAAACTTCGCTACCCTATCGTAACCATCGCAGACATGGTCCTTTCAGATTGCCAATTGCTATTTCTCTCTTCCGAACCTTTTCCGTTTAAACAAAAGCATATTGACGAATTGCAGCAAGCCCTGGCGAGGATCGGTTTATCTGATACTAAAATTGCCATAGTAGATGGAGAAATGTTTAGCTGGTATGGAAGCCGTCTTCAACATGTTCCCGCATACTTCAAAGAATTGCAGAAGGACATGGTAAATAGTTAATCCGATATGCAATTCTCTTTAAACAAACGGTTCCCTTTTCACCATTGACCACCCGATAGCTATCGGGTCACCATTCACTCTGTACTTCCGACGTCTGACTTCTACTGTCTTCTTCGTATCTTCCGACCTATGAGTTTTACCGACCATACCAACGAGTTGGAAGCCAAAAACGGTGATAAGCCATCCCGTAAAAAGCCGATGTTCCCGGTAATCACTCCTTTGCGTTCATATCTCAAGTATCATGGCCGAGAAGTAAAACTGCCGGTATCATACAACGATCTTTTAAACTATACTTTCTCGGTCCCCATAAAAGATAAAACCGGGAAGGACACGCTATGGGAAAAGTTGGTGTATGATAAAAGGGAATGGGATTATATCCGCGATGGCCTCGTAAAAATTTATGCGATCCTGAAAACAGAAGGCGATTTCAGCTTCACCAGCCACCTGGATGTTGCCCGGATCGACTATTGTACGTTTGGCAATTCACATCCCTTTCGCATTCGGATCGTCAACAAATACAACGACAACTATGATCATTACTATATTAAGATTGCTGATGCTTCCCGTATCTATGGCTTAGAATTAGAACACATCCTCTCTCCTAACCGCATCACCTTTTTTACCTGCGATAATACCCTGGTGGAAGAGCATATACCCGGCATCCCCGGTGATGTTTTTATTCACCAGATGATGAGCGATCTTAACACCAATAAGATACGATTGGCAAAGGAGTTCGTTCGATTCAATGAACGCTGTTTTGTGCGAT
>JANOCH010000031.1:0-17119 GCA_031412015.1 Chitinophagaceae bacterium | reverse complement strand
CTTTTTCAAATTCCAATACTTTGTCAACTTTTGGAAATACCCGGTTAGCACTAACTACATTTTTTGTCTGGCTTATGCCCAATACAGGTGCAAGCAGGCAGATAAGAAAGATCTTTCTCATGTCGTTAAAATTTTTATTGGTTAAATAAGAGAGGGTAGTGTTGGGATAGGGTTAGAAGTATGAAAAAGATAGGAAGATTTCAACTATTTCCAATAAATATTTTAGCTTCCGGTTTATAAATACTTTCCACAATGATTACCGTAAGGCATGCCACGAGGAAAGATGCTGAGCTGATCGTTGACATGAGCCGCCAGACCTTTTATGATTCTTTTGCAAAAGATAATTCCAAAGAAGATATGGACAAATTCATGAATGAACAGTTTACAAAGGAGTTATTAATGAAAGAAGTGGGAGCGGAACGGAACATTTTCCTATTAGCTTATGAAGGTGACGAACCCGTAGGTTATGTCCGGATGAGGGAAAATAATATTCCGCCGGAACTTGGCGCTGACCGGGCTATTGAACTAGCCCGCATATATGCCGTGCGATCAGCTATTGGCAAAGGAGTGGGTCGTGTATTGATGCAAAAATGCATTGACATAGCCGGCGAGAAAAAATACCCGGTCATTTGGCTGGGTGTTTGGGAGCATAACCAACGGGCTATCGATTTCTATAGCCGCTGGGGATTTGAAAAATTCGCTGATCATGATTTCATATTGGGAAATGATGTGCAGAAGGACTGGTTGATGAAGCGAAACGTCTGAATCTATATCCCAAAAAGAGACAAAGACCACAAGGTATAATTCTTAGTGTACTTGGTGGCTTAGTGGGAAGCCGTTTACAACTCAATAAGTCTATGGCAATTTCTTACCTGAAGCGGCTATTGTCAACAATGAAAAAAGAATCAGTACACTATATTCGACACCACCAGCCTGGTGCCCGACGACGAACCAGCCATTTTTTGCATGCACCAAAATAATTCCCATGGCTATTTCGACCATAAACACGGCGGCTATCGACCTTATAAAAAAGCCAATTGCCATCAGCAAACCACCCGCCATTTCAAAAATGGTGAGAACCCAGGCTATGGCGGGACCGATCATAAACCCTTTGGCATTTAAAAATTCACCAAAACCGTTGACAGTGCCCTCGCTTAATCGCATTGCTCCATGGGCAGCCAGCAACAACCCTACAACAATCCGTAAAATAATAAGTGACTGAGATACTGATATAAAAGGAAATTTATTCATACACCTTCCATAATAAATAGGTCACTTTTTAAAGGGCAAGTATAGACATACCTGCCCTGCTGTTCTTAAATACTGCATATGTCAACAACAATGTCGCTACTATTACCAGTGCGCCTGTTATATCCGTCTCTGCTTACTTTAAAAATTGATGGATGATACCGTCGCAAAAGATCAGCAAACGGTAAAAGTGCCGGAGGCTTTCTCATGTTGAATTAATTTAAACATCTTAAAACCAGGTGTGAGTTTCTATACTTACACGGAGTAGTAAAATTATTTTTATGCTGCTTTTTATTTGGGTCTATTCAACGAACAGCGCAACGGTGTATACAAAGGGTGTTTTACTCCGTTCAAAATTGAAAAGGAATGCTTTGTCGTAGTTCGTACCTAAAAAAAAGTAGCTGGTAGTTGAACCGGGCAATCGCAAAACGGTCTTTCCCGGGTGAACGCCAATGATCCGGCCTGCCAAAGGCTTCCGGCAAAAAGTAAATGATGGCGATTAATTTGAGGGACTCTCGAGTATCGACTGAACCAATTCCTTATAACTTCTTCCCACGGGAATTTGTTTCCCGTTCACTTCTACATCCGCCGCCGTGAAAGCATCGATTTTATCTTTGGCGACGATGAAAGAACGATGAACCCGGATAAAATTATTTTTGGCCAGCATGCTTTCGATCTGCCCCAATTGAAATTTGGTAAGAATTGATTTGGTTTTTGTAAAAATGCGGATATATTCTTTAAGGCTTTCGATATACAGTATCTCATCCAGGAAGATCTTTACCTTCTTTTTACCAACGTTAAAAAACAAATAGGTCCTTTCACCCTGATGGGAAGGAGAAGGGATCATCATTTCCGGCAGATCAGATTGCCTCAGCTTATTTACCGCCATCAGGAAACGGCTGAATTCAACTGGCTTTAGCAAATAATCGATGACATTGTGCTCGTATCCCTGCAAAGCATATTCATGGTAAGCTGATACGATAATGATATGGGGCGGATACTTGAGCGTTCTAATAAAATCAAGCCCCTTTAATTTGGGCAGGTGTATATCCAGAAAAATAAGATCGATTTTTTCTTTTTGCAGGATCTCCATCGCATAGATAGCATCACCACAGACGGCCTTTAATTGCAAAAATGGTACTTGCTGAATATAATCCTGCAGCACTTCGGCGGCCAGTGGTTCATCTTCTACGATAAGGCAGTTATATTGCTGCATGCCGGTCAAGGTTTATGGTCAGGGTTACTTTAAACAAATTTTTACCGGGCTCGATGTCAAGGTGATGTTCAGGATACATCAGTTCCAGTTGGCGACGAACATTGCTGAGCCCGATATTCTCTTTGATCTCTTCGTCCCCATCGTGTTCTGTTGAATTTTCAATCGTAAATATAAGCTGACCCTTTTGCAATTGAGCGTCAATTTGAATAAATGAACTGAACCGGGTTTCACTGGCGCCATGCTTAAAGGCGTTTTCAACAAATGGCAGCAAAATAAGCGGTGCGATCGGCTGTAACTCATTGTCGATGGCCCTTGTAAAACGGATGGTCAGTCTTTCGTTGTACCTGATTTTCTCCAGCTCAATATAATCGTTCAGCACTCTTAATTCCTGCGCTATGGTGATGCTGTCGTTTTTAGACTCATATAACATAAAACGAAGCAGTTTCGAAAGTTTCATCACCACTTCGGCCGTATCATCGGATTTTTTTCTTGCCAGTGCATAAATATTATTCAGGGTATTGAATAAAAAATGAGGGTTGGTTTGCGTCCGCAGAAATTTTAACTCCGCTTCCAGCTTTTCTTTGACCAGACCCTTTTCTCTTTCTTTAGAACGTTGCGACAACCGGTATTGCTTAACTGCAACCGCTATTCCGACCACAAATACAAGGTCAAGGAAAGTAGTGATCATTCTGCGCCAGTTAAAGATAAAGGTATTGCTTGCTTCCTCGTGGTACAGATCAGGCAAAATGAATTTTATAATGAGGAAACGTTGTAAGACTACGGCAATGGCAAAAGCCGTCATACCCATGAAGATGTTAAGAACAGGTTGCCGGGTACCGGTTGCCGGTTTATTGATCAGGTAAATAATGAAGTAGCTTAATGGAATTTTGATGGTAAGTTGCGAAAGCTCACCGAAGAAAGCCATCCACCATCTTTCAACAAGAGGGGTTGTTCCACCGGGAGAACTTAACCAGGCAAACTCGACATAGGCCTCGAAAAGCAGGTAAGCCAGCCAAAAAAGTATATGTAAACCAAGCCGGTGTTTCATTGATATAAAAATCGTAAAATCTGGCTGTTAAACTCATATTTATATATAAACAACTGGTTGCGGCGCACAAACTGCCATTAAATGTATAAGAATGGAACAGGAGGGTTTAACGCCGCTATATAGACTCCATCATCCTTTACCTGTCGATTTTGCCGGCCGCATCATGTTGAGATTTCTAAATTCATTTAGATTACGGACTTTAATTATTCTGTTATGAAAAAAACAATCACGATTTTATCATTCCTTTTACCGGCATGGCTTTTTGCCCAGACCAATGGAATTTTTAAAACCCCACCGGCTACTGTTTCCCTTTTCAACGAAATAGATATAAATACGGGTTTAAGGGAAAGAGATTTTGCTTTATCCCCGGATGGTTCGGAAATATTCTATACGCTCCAGTCGCCCCAGGGTAACTTTCAGACGATACTGTACTTAACGAAAGATAGTAAAGGCAAATGGAGCGAGCCTGAAATAGCACCGTTTGCCGGAAAGTACAGCGATCTGGAGCCGGCCTTTACTCCTGATGGAAAGAAACTTTTTTTTGCGTCCAACCGCCCATTAATGGGCCAAAACACTAAGGACTTTGACATTTGGTGTGTTGAAAAAAAGGAAAATAAATGGGGCAAACCGATCAACCTGGGTGAACCGGTCAATACTTCTACCGATGAATTTTATCCTTCGGTCACCCTAAGTGGCAATCTCTATTTCACCGCGGCCTATAATAATGCTGTTAGTAAAGAAGATATCTACCTTGCGGTTTTTGAGAAGGGAAAATACAACACTCCTGTGCCATTGGATACTGCGGTCAATTCAACAACATACGAGTTCAATGCTTTTGTTTCCCCGGATGAGCAATTCATCATCTTTACCTCTTATGGCAGAACAGATGATAAAGGCAGGGGCGATCTTTATATTAGTATGAAGGATTCGGGTGGTAAATGGCAACCTGCCAAAAATCTTGCCCTGCTGAATTCAGAAAAGATGGATTATTGCCCGTTTGTAAGTTTTGATAGGAAAAAATTATTTTTTACCAGCGAACGGCATGCTTTAAAGGGATCATACCCCGATAAGCCGGCGACATTTGATGAACTGGTGGCCAATTACTCCGGTTCATTAAACGGGGGGGGTAATATTTACTGGATAAGCTTTGATGAGGCGATCAAAAGCCTTAATTGAAATTTTCGGGCGATCAGCACAACCAACTATTTTTAGTGTACCGATATTGTTTTTATTTTTCCTTCCAGCTATTAGTGCTGAATGCATCTGCAAAAGGCAGGATCGTTCATCATGCTATTTCAGACAAGGCTGAAATCAGCATTTATTTGCCGGATAGCTATGGTTCAAACAAACCTTATCAAACAATATATTTTAATGACGGCGAAACCATTTTTTCAGCAGGATATGGATGGGAGTTGGAAAAAAAATTGGATCGGCTAATTGGCGACAAAATTATTGAGCCTGTAATAGTAGTAGCCATCCATTCAAAAGGGAACAGGTTAAGCTTGTACAATCCTTATCATGATTACTGGATAAAACAGAACTGGGGTTTCTATACACCACAGGCAATAGCCTATACAGAACTGATCAGTGAAACAATTATACCCTTTGTAGAAAAAAATTATAGTGTAAAAAAAGAAGTTTCTTCAAGAGCCATTTTTGGATATTCGCTTGGCGGATTGCATGCTACATGGGCCGGCCTGGTAAAAGCCAATGTGTTTGGATTTTCGGCAGGGCTGTCACCTTCGTATTGGGTAGCTGATAAAGCTATCATGAATGAAATCATCAGCCAACCGGGAGAAAGCCGTTTCTGGTTTGACCTGGGAACGGCCGAGTGGGAGTATTATATACCCTTTTATAAAAAGCTGCAACAGGCAGGCCTAAAAGCCGGCACCGATTGTTTCTATTATGAGATGAAAGATGGTGGACATACCGCTGCAGACTGGATCAAAAGAATTGAGTATCCACTAATAGCATTCGCCGGAATTAATAAGGATAACAGGCCTGTAACAATGGAACTTGTTTTTGAATGTATTCCCAGTTTATCCGTTCCGGGAAAAGTTTATCGCAGGGTGAATGCTTTGGTACACCTGGCCAATGGAATAAGGTACACGCTGTCGAATACTGCCAGGTATAGCTTATTGAAGGGAGATATAAAACTAGGGGACGATGGTACTATTACCGCCGGCACTGAAAGCAAGGCTGAGGTAGAAGTAAGCTATGCGGATTTTAGAAAAAGAATTTCGTTCACCATTGATGATTGCGGAAAAAAAACTGATAGATGATTTTAAGACGGTGATTTTTGTTTAATGTGCTGAATAATGCGCTCAGCATGTTCCCTTGAGTTCTCAATAAACAAACGATGTGTGTTCATCCCACCACAGATAACGCCGGCGAGATAAATATTTTCAACATTCGTTTCATGAGTTTCTTCATTGTATTGTGGTTTTCGAACCGCATCATCGGCTAATTCAATACCGATCTTTTCTAAAAACGCAAGGTTAGGCTGATAACCTGTCAAAGCGATCACCCAATCATTTTCTATCGTCACCATGCCGTCCGGTGTATTAATATCCACTGCGTGTTCCCTTATAGCTGCAATGGTTGAATGCGTGAATGTTTTGATCGAGCCCTCCTTTATCCTGTTTATTATATCAGGCCGAACCCAATACTTTACTCTTTCACCAATATCAGCACCTCTGATTACCATCGTCACATCTGCGCCTTTTCGCCAGGTTTCCAGCGCCGCATCTACAGCAGAATTTTGTGCACCTACCACAATTATTTTTTGAAAGGCATAAAAATGGGGGTCTTTATAGTAGTGAGTGACCTTTGGTAAATTTTCTCCCGGTACATTTAACAAATAGGGTATATCATAGAAGCCGGTAGCGATAATAATATGGTTCGCCGTATAGTTCGCCTTATTGGTAATTATGGAAAATTGGGTTGCCTGTTTCCGGCTTCCGGCAACAGGTAACAGGTGACTCACTTCTTTCACTTCTTCAAACAGGTTAACCTTCAAATGATGTGAAGTAGTGACCCGCCGATAGTACTCTAATGCCTCGGCTCTCGTTGGCTTGGCATTGTTAGAAACAAAAGGGACTCCACCGATCTCTAATCTTTCCGATGTCGAAAAGAAGGTCATATTAGCGGGATAATTATAAAGTGAATTGACCAATGATCCTTTTTCAAGAATAATATAATCGAGCCCTGCTTTGTTAGCTTCCAATCCGCACGCAAGCCCAATAGGACCGCCACCGATAATGATAATGGGATAATGTATTAAAGACATCAGCAAATATAAAGAAGTCGGAAGTCAGGGGTCAGAACCCGATAGCTATCGGGTCAGAAGGAAGCGATCTAAGTGTCATCTGGTTTCCGAATTCGGACCTCACGCCTTTTTAGGTTTTATCCGGCCACTCACTTAAATTTGCTCCACTTTTAAAAGTATATAAACATGGCAAGATCAATCGCATTCCGCGATGCACTCCGCGAAGCAATGTCAGAAGAAATGAGAAGAGATGAGAGGGTTTTTCTGATGGGAGAGGAAGTAGCTGAATACAACGGAGCGTACAAAGTAAGCCAGGGCATGCTGGCTGAGTTTGGACCCAAGCGAGTGATCGATACACCTATTGCCGAACTGGGTTTTACGGCCATAGGAGTTGGAGCGGCGCAAAACGGACTTCGCCCCATTGTTGAATTCATGACCTGGAACTTTGCGGTTCTACCTTTAGATCAAATTCTCAATACAGCTTCTAAAATGCTGGCAATGAGCGGTGGACAGATATCCTGCCCAATTGTTTTCAGGGGAGGCAACGGCTCAGCGGGTCAGTTGGGAGCCCAGCATTCTACCGCTTTTGAAAGCCTGTATGCCAATATCCCCGGTTTAAAAGTAGTGTCGCCCAGTAACGGATATGACGCCAAAGGTTTATTAAAACAGGCTATTCGCTATGAAGAAGACCCGGTGATCTACATGGAAAGCGAGCAGATGTATGGCGACAAGAGCGAAGTGCCGGAAGAAGAATACTATATCGAATTAGGAAAAGCGGATATAAAGAAAGCAGGTCGTGATGTAACGATCGTATCCTTTAATAAAATGATGAAAGTGGCGCTGGCCGCGGCGGCAGAGCTGGAAAAAGAAAATATCAGCGCCGAAGTAATAGATCTTCGTACGATTCGTCCCCTGGACTGGAAGACCATCCTGGAAAGTGTAAAGAAAACAAACCGCCTGGTCATAGTAGAAGAACAATGGCCATTTGCGTCCATTTCATCAGAGATCACTTACCAGATACAAAAGGAAGGGTTTGATTATTTAGATGCGCCTATTCGCAGGATAACCGCGGCAGATGCACCGCTTCACTATGCGCCCAACCTCGTAGCAGCTGCTTTACCGAGCATCGAAAGGACCGTCAAGCTGGTGAAAGAAGTGATGTACCAAAAGAAATAATTTTCGTCTCCAACTATTTAGTAAACCCGTCTTGCTCAATACCTGGCGGGTTTATAATTATTTAAAATACGTATAATTACGCATGATATTTTTTTTAAGACCATGCAGCGTTTTGCCCGGTAAAGTGCATCTTTGTTATGGTTTTTCATAGGATATTGGATTTTAAAACGAGGCTGGATTTCTATCCGGCCTCTTATTTTAATGAGCACCACCAAGGCCCCATCCGCTAAAGGGATGTTTAAGAAACAATCTTCCCTTATATTACTCTCATTACCCAAAGCTCGTGGGTTAAAGCCAATAGCTCGAAGCTTATCCCTATTTTTGCGCACTAAATCTCTTTTTTTAATGGCTGATATACTGATTATTGACGACGAAAGGGCTATCCGTAAAACACTGACTGAGATCCTTTCCTTTGAAGGTTATAAACTGGATGAGGCGGCAGACGGAGAAGAAGGGCTTAAAAAATTCAAAGAAAAGAACTACGATGTAGTATTGTGCGATATCAAAATGCCCAAGATAGATGGCATCGAGTTCCTGCAAAAAGCAGGCGAAACCAATCCTGATATTCCCATTATTATGATCTCCGGTCACGGAAATATTGAAACCGCCGTGGAAGCTGTCAAGAAAGGCGCTTATGATTTCATATCGAAACCTCCGGACCTGAACCGGCTTCTGATCACGATCCGCAATGCGATGGAGCGCAGCAGCCTTGTTACGGAAACAAAAGTGCTGAAAAGAAAAGTCAGCCGTGTCCAGGAAATGATCGGGGGATCGGCACCTATACAGCGAATTAAAGATACCATTGAAAAAGTAGCGCCGACCGATGCAAGGATATTGATCACAGGCGAGAATGGTGTGGGAAAAGAATTGGTAGCCCGTTGGGTGCATGAAAAAAGCAACCGTGTCAGCGGGCCGTTGGTAGAAGTGAATTGCGCGGCCATTCCCACTGAACTAATCGAAAGCGAATTGTTTGGTCATGAAAAAGGATCATTTACTTCAGCTATTAAACAACGCATAGGCAAGTTTGAACAAGCAAACGGCGGCACTTTATTCCTGGATGAAATTGGGGATATGAGCCTGAATGCTCAAGCCAAAGTCTTGAGGGCTTTGCAGGAAGGAAAGATAACACGGGTTGGCGCCGATAAAGACATCAATGTGGATGTTCGGGTAATAGCCGCTACCAATAAAGATCTTTTGAAAGAAGTGGAAGAGAAAACCTTCCGGCTTGATCTGTATCACCGTTTAAGCGTTATACTTATTCATGTACCGTCCTTGAATGAAAGACGTGACGATATTCCCGTGTTAGTTGACCAGTTCCTGGAAGATATCTGTTCGGATTATGGCATCGCAAAGAAAAATATTGATGACGATGCTATTAAGTTGTTGAAGGAATATGACTGGACAGGTAATATCCGGGAGTTGCGCAATGTGGTAGAACGGTTAGTGATACTTTCCGCAAAAACAATTTCGGAAGAAGATGTGAAAAGTTATGTGATGCCGAGATAGAGCGAAGTTTTGAGTTTTGAAGTTTTAGGTTTAGCCCCTGACAGGAGTTACCTGAAAATTCAGACGCTGGCCCTAACTCAAAAACTTAGAACTCTAAAACCACCATTCGTCCTCTTTCACAAAACTTTCGGCAAGCAAATTTTGATTCGCCGGTTATTATAATAATTTTGACCACTAAAACAAATACAGGCTCATGCCTTTACAACATCTATTCATCATTTATCTTATCGGCATTTTACTCGTTTTTCTTCCTTCTTTTGGTTTAGCGAAGCTCTTTACTAAAGCCGGTGAGCAGTCATGGAAAGCCTATGTACCATTTTATAATACCTGGATCATGCAGGGTATCGCACAGCGTCCAAAGCATTGGGTATTCTGGCAGTTCATTCCTGTAGTAGGTTGGTTCATTACACCAGGTATATTTATCGAATTCACCAAAATGTTTGGAAAGTTCTCGTTGGGTCATCATACCATGGCGGCATTGTTCGCTCCGTTTTATTTCCCCTGGCTGGCAGCACACAAGGACACCAGGTTTGTAGGCCCTGAAGTGGCGAGAAAACAAAAAAAAGCAGCCTGGAGAGAATGGGTGGATGCGGCTGTATTCGCTATCGTGGCAGCAACATTGATCCGCACATTTATTTTTGAAGCTTATACGATTCCTTCCGGATCAATGGAAAAAACATTATTGATACGGGATTTTCTTTTTGTCAGTAAACTAAGTTACGGACCACGTATACCTAACACACCTTTATCTGTTCCGTTTGTTCATAATTATCTTCCTATATCAAACGGTAAATCCTATTCTACAGCATTAAAATTGCCGTATACACGCTGGTTCGCCGCGATGCCTAAAAGAGGAGATGTTGTTGTTTTTAATTTCCCGGGGGGTGATACAGTGGTACATGCTCCCGGATTTGAGTCAGCTGTTCCTTACTATGATATAAAGCGGAAGGCATCATTACCTCCACCACACAACGTCGTCTATTATAACATTGGCGAGAATAGCTATTCGATAAACGCTTTGGAAGTATTGAACGATCCGGAAAATTACCCGATCGTTGTTCACCCGGCAGATAAAACGGATAATTATATTAAACGTTGCGTTGGAGTAGCCGGCGATACGATAGAGATCAAAGATGATGTTGTTTTTATTGATGCTGTGGCGCAAAAAATTCCGCCTCATTCCGAAATATGGTACACCGTCACCGTTAATAACACGGCATCGCTTGACCCGGACGCTATGAAAGAAGAGTATAATCTAGATATTGATAAAGGCGATTATAGTTTAACCGGCAAACCGGGCGAATACAGGATGCTGTTAACTGGAGAAGCGAAAGATAAAATGCAAAAGAACGGCCTTATCAAAACCATTTCTCCGGACGTTTACCCCGTAGGGGTCGAAAATGTTTTTCCTTACGATACGGTCGCTGCCCATAAAACCTGGACAAGAGATAATTTTGGGCCCGTATGGATACCAGCAAAAGGTGCATCCTTAAAATTAACGGCCGAAAATTATGCGATCTATGAAAGAGCTATCCGTAATTATGAAAGCAACGAGTTCTATACCAAGGATGGAAAATTCTTCCTCAATGGAAAAGAAGTAACTGAATATACCTTCAAAATGGATTATTTCTGGATGATGGGAGATAATCGCCAGGGTTCGCAGGATAGCCGCTATTGGGGTTTTGTACCCGAAGACAGGGTAGTAGGCAAGGCCTGGATGATATGGTTTAGCTGGGAAGGCGGACCGCGATGGAAAAGACTTTTCAATATTGTAAAATAAATTTCTAAGAGATCAAAAGAGTAAAAGAGAAAAAGAGCATAGTTGAAATTGTTCAATTGTGCTCCAGCCACCTGGTTTCCAACTAATCTTAAATTTCTTCGCCCTCCTTTTGTCTTTTGATCTCCTAGGTATTAGTATCTTAAATCCATGAAGGAGCAAAAATTTGAATTTGAATACGAAGTATACAATGACATCAGCGAACTAAAAAAGGAGGACGCCGATCTCCTGGCAAAAGCAAGAGCTGTAACCAAACAAGCGTATGCGCCATATTCCAATTTTTTTGTCGGTGCTACAGCAAAGCTAAACAATGGTGAGTTCGTATCCGGCACCAACCAGGAAAATGCTTCCTACCCGGTTGGCATATGTGCGGAAAGAGTATTGTTGGGAAATGCAGCAACGCAGTATCCGGGGGTTAGTATCGATACGATGGCTATCAGCTACGATAGCAAAGAACTGAAAAGCGATCATCCAATTTCTCCCTGTGGTATGTGCAGACAGTCTATACTTGAATATGAAACAAGAACGAAGGAACCGATTCGATTGATATTGGCAGGCCAGGAGGGAAATATCATTGTTGTGAAAACAGCAAGTTTTCTATTGCCGTTTGCTTTCACCAGTGGCGAATTGATCTGATTACCCAATAAAAATGCCGGTATTTAGCCGGCCTGATCGTCTAATGGAAAAAATTGCTGACCTTTTTAATTGTCATCGTAAATAACTACGCAGCATCCACGCCATCTTTTCATGCTCTTTAAGCAAACCTGTAACAAAATCACTGCTGCCTATATCCTTGTATTTTTCATCAAAGTCTTTGATAAGTTTTCTTAGTTTGATGATCATGGTTTCATGATCCGTTTCAAGGTTTTCAATTTGCTTTGCCTGGTCAGTTGGGGCTTCCGGCTCATCCAGTGTAGCCAGTTTAATAATTTCCTTCAATCGTCCTTCGGCAAAATGGCCGATCGTTCTAATCCGTTCTGCTATCTGGTCAATTGTTTCTGCCAAAGCTGTATACTGAGCTTCATAAAGCTTATGAAATTCCATAAAACTAGGACCTTCAATACTCCAGTGATAGGTACGGGTTTTATTATAAAGAATATGTTCGTCTGCCAGCAACTGGTTAAGTGAAGCAGCTACTGCGGCCCTGTTTTTTTCGGAAATGCCAATGTTTACTTTCATAAAAAAGTATTTTAGGTGAGAAGTAAGAAAATTTTGTGTGAAGTTAATCCAAAAGTGATGCCAGCAGTATCAGCTCTTTCTGTTTGTAAGCTTCTTTATCATTATCAAAACATTTACTAAACTCTTCCAGCAGCTGTCCAATAACCTGCTTATTCATCTGTGGCTTGAAAAAAGAGCTTACAGGATGGACGGAGATCCTTTTAAAATAACTTTCTACGTCCTGGTGAGTAAATACCTGGCCGGAAGTGGGATCGATAAAGAATTCGATCTTATGGTAGGGGTCGGGAAGATTTTCTTCAGAATATCCCGGTTTGAAGTAGGCTACAATAAATTGTTTGGGAAGATGGATAGCTCTCACCGGTATATCCAGCAGTTCACAAAGCAGCAGGTATAAAATTCCGTTGCTAACCTGGTTGCCCCGTTTTGTCTCTAACGTTTTGTGCAACAAAAATTCATTCGGCTCTGTATAATTCGTCTCACCACCTTTTAAGCCATAATAGCTGTAAAGGATACTCGTAACAATATTTATTTGTTCAAGTGGCGTCAGGTAATTGTTCAACTCCAGCCAGATATTACGACGCACTTTTTCTATTTCCTGCAATACCGGCACGGTGGACAGATCGGGATATTGAAATTTCGCTACCAGTAAAGCTCCCACCATCAGGTCGTGATGTCCCGATATATTCCATTGCCTGAAGTCTTCTATGAGATCCCTGTAATGCAAACGGTGTATCAGCAACTCAATTCGCTCCTGAGTATGTTCTTCGGGAGTTGTTTCCCAAAGGTGTTCAAGGTTGGGAATGATGGGCTTGCCATAGTCAACGATCTTTTCCGAAACAGCTTCAAAAACTTCCTGGTCAGGGTCATCAAGAAGATGAAGCAACGCCGCAATTTCTTTTTCTTTATTTGTTTCCATCGTTGTTATACCAGCACAAGATCATTATTGCCAATGGAAAAAAATGGCTAAACTTTTCCACAGATGGGGAGAAGCTTCATTGTTTGATAGCGGGATTTATCTCTTCATTAATAGTTATGACGTTGTCATAAAAAAACAACAAGCAGCGTAAAGACTTACCTTATCTAAGGCTGGAATTTCCCAAATAATACAATGAATAGTTGAAACTCTTTCAGGAAACATCGACTTCGGGTTTGCCGGGATGAAAGAAAAATATCAACTGGTTACAGTCTATAAAAACTTCTACTCTTTACTGATAAATCCTGCAGTGATGCTCAAAGGAGTTATCAGCAGCATTGTATCCCATTTACAGCGGCTATCAAAATGAAAAAACTTGCACTGTGTGAATAAAATCTACTCCCAAAAACTGAGTTTGGTGTAATTTGTGCTATAATTTGGCGTACCGATCCGGTACCTTTTCCCAATATCATAAATAAGCCAGTCCAATTGTTCCTGTACTCAGCGTTTTAAAGAGTTAGTACCCCGCTACTATTTTTATTATTGTGATTGATCTGCAACGATTTTGCCAGATCAAACCATAAATTTTCAAACCGGTCCGCCCGGGATAAATTAAACTGATTGACCTGTGAAAGCATCGAGAACTCTGCAGTAGCAGGGTTTTCTTATTTTAAGGCGGTCTGTTTAAACGATTCGGTTTTGCGGCCCCATGTTTTTGAACACCGGATTCATTACATTTATACACAAAACTCATGTTATGAAACAATTTTCTTTTCTACTGCTTGCTGTTGGAATTTCATTACATATAAATGGCCAGCAAAAAACAGTACAGGAGAAACTGGGATATTCCAAAGAAACCAAATTGCTGATCATTCATGGTGATGATGTTGGGCTGTCTCATTCGCAGAACAGTGCCACGTTTAAAGCCATACAAACGGGCTCTGTCAATTCGGGAAGCATCATGGTCCCTTGCCCATGGTTTTCCGAAGTAGCCGCTTATGTAAAAGAAAATCCCAAAGTTGATCTCGGCTTGCACCTGACACTAACCAGCGAATGGAAGAACTACAAGTGGGGACCGGTAACGGCCTCTACGATTGTTCCCGGACTTGTCAACCGCAACGGTTTTTTATATTCGTCCGTCGACAGTGTTGTCATGTTTGCCAAACCAACCGAAGTAGAGGAAGAGATGAGGAACCAGGTTAAAAGATCGTTGCAAATGGGCATAGATCCTACACACCTGGATGCACATATGGGCGGAGCTTTTTCAACTCCAGCTTTCCTGAAAGCATACATAAAAATTGGAAAGGAATTTAATATCCCAGTCATGTTAAGCCGGCAATTCGAAGCGATGCTGAATATAAGTTTGGATTCCCTTACAAACTCATCGACTCTCCTGGTCGACAATATCATTACGGCCATGCCCCCCGATTTTAAAAACACGATGAAAACTTATTACACATCGGTACTAATTGGACTGAAACCCGGACTAAATTGCCTGCTCATTCATTTGGCCTATGATAATGATGAAATGAAAGCTGTTACTATTGATCACCCTGAATGGGGGGCAGCCTGGCGGCAGGAAGACTTTGATTTCTTCACCAGTACGGCTTGCCAGGATCTGCTGAAAAAGAATAATATTATTTTAGTGACCTGGAGAGAGATAAGAGATAAACTTTACCAGTCTGGTAAATAAGTTCAATCCTTATTTCGCGGAAACTATTTTTCTAAATTATTCAACTCTGCCTCCAAAGGAAAATGCGCTAGAAGTATACTTTCAAGTTCTGCTTTTTCTTTTTGAGAGGTAAAGGCTCTTTTTGGAATCACAAGGCCTAACTGAGAATTCAAATACAAATAAAAATAGCCTTCAGTTTCAGCTTTTTTAACAAACGCCGGCCATGAGTGCATTGTCGTGGAAACGTCATCCTTACTAAGAATACCTTTTTCGTAAATGACTAGTTCAGTTTTTAAAAAGAAACTGCTATTAGAAGGGTTGGCGGAAAATTTCTCGACATATTTCCAAAGGTTATGCTTTATCCAGATTGGCAGGATAACAACGTTGCCTAAAAAGAGAAAAACAACTCCACCAATAATTGACAAAAAGTGCGGCTGCCATCCGGTTAAATATAAAAACAGGAAAGCCCCTGTTCCTCCGTAAATGAAGTTCTTGAGATGGTAAATAACTCTTTTTTTTAAATTCCAGGATGCACTCCAATTGGTGTAATAACTAAATTGATAAAAATCCTCTTTAGTCAGTTCGATGCAGAATGTGATCATTTAAAATCCTATTTCTTCTTTTTGACAGCCTTCTTAGTCGCTGCCTTCTTTTTCGCTGCCGGTTTCTTTTCTTTCTTCGCAAAAGCCCCCGGAATTTCCAGCTCGATCATTTTCTTTACATCGTCCAAACTAAAGGTTGCGGCTTCTTCCGGAGTATACTTGGTGTCATCCGCTTTCTTCGGGATCTTCAGCATTTTTTTACCGTACCGGATAAACGGACCCCATCGGCCATTTTCTACAGAAATTTTCTCATCCGCCCATCTTTGTATATACCGGTTGGCTTCTTTTTTTACTTTGGCATCGATCAGCTCATTGATATCATCCTCCAGCGTGATGCCGCGCGCGATCGCCATCATGGAAATCCCGTCCATGGCGCGCGCCCGACCGATCGCACTGCAGTGGAAGCTGAGGTCGCTCAGCGACAGATTGGCATTGTAGGTGTCGAGATGGCGCGCATTGGCCGGCAACTCCATCGGCGCGCAGACCTGGTTGCCGATGATGTGGATCGCGTTGAAATGGTGGGCGAGCTTGATGAAGTTCTGGTAGTCGGCGAGATTGCCCTGCCGGCGGCCGTTGATCCGGTCATGCACGTTGGGTGGGCCGGCGACGAGGCCGAACACCAGCGAATTGCCGCCGAGCTTCACCTGCTTTTCGGGATTGCGACTGGTCAGCGTGAAGGACGACGGCACCGTCTTCAGCGCCTCCTTCACAAGGCTCTCGTCGACGCGGATGGTCATGGTCTCGCGGTCCACGATCGCTCCGGCCGCTTCGAACAGATCCATCACCCGGTCGCTCATCACCCGGATGCCGAGCTCCGACAGGATGCGCATCGACGTGTCGTGCAGCTTCTCCATGCGCTCCTCGTCGAGCAGCTGCATGGGTGCGTAGGGATTGACGACATTCTGCCACGGCAGCTGCGGGATGCCCGTGCCGCCGCGTTCCATCCGGGATCGGCGACCGCCGCCGCGCCTGTCCTGTGTCATGATGCGTCTTCCTCCCGGCTAATAGCCGCGTTCCGGATTGACCTGGTTCTCGAGCGGCTCGCCACGCCGATACCGAGAGAGGTTGGCGGCAAACATCTCCACCGACTTGATGTCCCAGCCGTCATAGACCGCCGCGCAATGCGGCGTGATCGCGACACTGTCGAAGTCCCACAACCTGTGGTCGGCGGGCAGCGGCTCGGTCGCAAACACGTCGAGCGCCGCGCCCTTGATGCGCTTCTCCTCCAGCGCCGCAATCAGCGCGGTCTCGTCGACCACCCCGCCGCGCGAAATGTCGATCAGGACGGCCGACGGCTTCATCGCGGCAAAGGCAGCGGTGTCGAGAAGCCCGCGCGTGCTCGGCAGAAGCGGAACGCAGCAGACGATGAAGTCGGCGCGGGCAAGAAACGGCAGGAGTGCCTCGTTGCCCTCCACCGCGTCCAGCCCCGCCATGAGCTGCGGCCGCGCGCGGATGCCGAGCGTCGTCATGCCGAAGCCCTTGGCCCTCTGCGCGACGGCGGTGCCGGTCTTGCC
>JANOCH010000030.1:0-3744 GCA_031412015.1 Chitinophagaceae bacterium | reverse complement strand
AGCAAAAACGCCGGGAAGTGAAATGTATTCCATCGCACAGATCAAAAATGGCATTAAATCTAAAAGAGTCAGTCGCTATGATACCAGTGGCAATAACAACGATCGTTTTGAAAATATAAAGGCCGGAGAGAAAAAACAGCTTTTCAATATCAAGGGCCCTGGCATCATCCATCAACTCCGGAGATAAGCAAAAGGTGACGCGACAATATGGTGGGGCAATGAAAATTGATTTTTTTCACCCGTCACAACCATTAGCCCGACCGGTTATCTACCTGTTACTTTTTTGAAAAATTTTTCTTTGATTTTCCCGACGGGGTAATTGCCTTTGGTGAATCGACTAACTGACCATTGTACGGACCATTTACTACCTAACACAAATAAATATTATGAAAAAAATTTGGATTCTTTCAATGCTGGTTCTAACATTATTTTTTACAGCTAAAAGTTTTGCTCAGCCAAGAGAAAGATTAATAAAAGTAATCGTCGGCCCTGATCATTCAGATTGGCTGTATAAGACCGGTGAAAATGTAAAATTTTCCATTTCCGTTTTAAAAGATGGCAACCCTTTAAAGAATGCAGTGATCCGTTACGAGATCGGCCCTGAAAAAATGGATCCGACCAAAAAAGATTCGATCAGGCTTGCCAAAGGAGCGATCGAAGTAGAGGGTGGAACATTGAAAACCCCTGGATTTCTCCGTTGCGTGGTAACAGCTTTGATCGATGGCAAGGAATACAGGCAAACCGCTACAGCCGGCTTCGATCCTTTAACTATAAAACCGACGATAGAAAATCCTGCTGACTTCACCCAATTCTGGGATGATGCAAAAAATGAATTGGCAAAAATTCCTTTAGATGCAAAAATGACCTTGCTGCCTGAACGCTGCACCGAAAAAGTAAATGTCTATCAGGTGAACATTCAAAATTTCAGGGTTGGGACAAGACTATATGGAATTCTATGTGTTCCTAAAAAAGAAGGGAAATACCCTGCGTTGCTATCAGTACCCGGTGCAGGCGTACGACCTTATGCAGGAGATATAGCCATGGCAGAAAAAGGTATTATCACGCTTGAAATAGGTATACACGGCATTCCCGTCACGATGAATGAAACTGTCTATACTGATCTTGGCTCAGGTGCCTTCAGAGGTTATCAGAATTACAACCTTGATGACCGTGACCGCTTTTATTATAAACGGGTTTACCTCGGTTGCGTCCGTGCCAATGATTTTATTTTTAGTTTGCCGCAATATGACGGGAGCAATCTTGCCGTGACAGGAGGTAGCCAGGGCGGCGCCCTATCTATCATCACCGCTGCTCTTGATCCGAGAGTGAAATGGCTGGCCGCTTTTTATCCGGCTCTTTGCGATGTCACCGGCTACTTACATGGTCGTGCTGGTGGATGGCCCCATTACTTTGACAAGAACAATCTTTCATTTAATAATAAGAAAGATAAAATCGCCACCTGCGGTTACTATGATGTAGTCAACTTTGCAAGAATATTAAAGGCTACCGGCATTTATTCGTGGGGCTTTAATGATGATGTATGCCCTCCAACCTCCATGTATGCGGCCTACAATGTTATTACGGCTTCAAAATCGGTGTTCGTCGCTCCGGAAACAGGGCATTGGACCTTTCCGGAACAGGACGAAAAGCTGGACAACTGGTTGCTGGAAAAATTAACCGTAAAGAATAATTAATATACGTGAAGATCTTTTCCAATCAATTGAGATTGTAAAACAAAATGTATCTTCCTTCCTGTTTACTTATAAAGCCAGGCCATCTGTTTCCACTGCTTTAGTAAAAAAAATTATTGTCCTCAATTTGAAAAAATTCCATGAAAAAAACAGCGATTGTTTATTGGCTGATCATTACCAGCCTTTGCGCCTGTGCGCAGCAAGAGCCAATAAAATTAATTGTTCGTGGCGATGATATGGGTTACGCCCATGCAGGAAATGAAGCGCTTATTAAATGTTCCAAAGAAGGCATTCAAACGTCTATCGAAGTGATCGTGCCTTCGCCATGGTTTCCGGAAGCGGTTAAACTACTGGAAGAAAATCCGGGTATCGATGTAGGGGTACACCTCGCTATTACCAGTGAATGGAGTAACATTAAATGGCGTCCCTTGTCTGATTGCCCTTCGCTCAAAGATGCAGATGGTTATTTTTTTCCTATGATATGGCCCAATAAAAACTACCCCGGACAAGCGGTGAAAGAAAATCAGTGGAAACTGGAAGAAATAGAAAAAGAATTTCGTGCCCAAATAGAAATGGCGATAAAAAAGATCCCCCGGATAAGTCATATTTCCGGTCATATGGGTTGTACCGATATCAGTGATTCTGTAAAACAGATGACAAAGAGACTGGCGAAAGAATATAAAATAGACATAGACCTGGGAGAGTTGAATGTAAAATATACCAGCTATGATGGTCCGCATAAAACGTCCGCAGAAAAAATAGAAAGCTTTGCGAAAATGCTGGATAAACTGCAACCAGGAAATACTTACTTATTTGTAGATCACCCCGGATTAAACTCTTCGGAGCTTCGGGCCATACACCATATCGGCTATGAAGACGTTGCTGCAGACAGGCAGGGAGTAGTAGATGCCTGGACAAATGAAAAAATAAAAGCATTGATCAAACAAAAAGGCATTCAATTGATCAGTTATAAAGATCTTTTAATAAAATAATTTTCAAATAACCAGAATGAATTCAACTATGAGAAACAAACTTATTGGTCTCTTACTGCTTTGCTGTGTTACCGAAACCAACGCGGCGGTTACTCTCCCAAAGATCTTTACTTCCAACATGGTGCTGCAGCGGGAGAAAGAAATTAAACTATGGGGATGGGCCGATAAGGGTGAGACCGTAACGGTCAATTTCAACGGGCAATCAGTAAAAACAAAAGCGGATAAGAACGGCGACTGGATCCTCACATTAAATCCTATGACGCATGGCGGACCTTTTAAAATGAAGATATCCGGGAAAAAAAATGCCATTGATTTAGCCAATATTCTGATCGGCGATGTGTATATCTGCAGCGGTCAATCGAATATGGAATGGGTCCTTAATAACACGAACAATGCGGAAAAAGAAATAGCCGAAAGCAAGTATCCGCAAATAAGATTGTTTACCGTACCAAAAGCAACGGCCTACCAACCGCAAAAAGATATTGAAGGCGGCCAATGGCTGGAGTGCAACCCACAAACGGTCGGAGATTTTTCCGCCGTCGCTTATTTTTTTGGAAGAAAGCTCAATAAGGATTTGAATATTCCGATCGGTCTCATCAATAGTTCCTGGGGTGGAACCAATATTCAAACCTGGATAAGCTGGGATATCATGTCGAAAAAACCGGGCTATGAAAAAGTGAACTACCTGGAACTGGAAAAAGAAATGGCGGATAGAAAAGTAAAGCTGGAAAAATTCCGCGAGTCATTGAAGAATGATAGAGGCCTGTCGGAAAAATGGTTTGATCCTGCTTTGGCTATCGAAGGATGGAAAAAAATACAAATGCCCAAAATATGGGAATCGACAGAGATTGGTAATGCGGATGGAATTATATGGTTCAAAAAAGAATTTGATTTGCCAGCATCGGAAGCAGCAAAGAAAGCTGTTTTACATCTTGGACCCATTGATGACGCCGATGAAACCTGGGTGAATGGAAAATTAATTGGCAGCACTAATCAATACAACAAAGACCGGGCTTACGCCATTGATGCTGCCCTTTTAAAAACGGGAAAGAATACCATCA
>JANOCH010000029.1:0-2011 GCA_031412015.1 Chitinophagaceae bacterium | reverse complement strand
ACATGCATTTTGGTGGCTTGCACACTAAAGTAAGACGCCACTGAAATTTTTCCCGCCGTGCCGGCGTAAACCACAAAAATAAGCGACGCTAAAAATTTACAAAACATAAACACAATTTTAAACTTTTTAAAAAACTGTTTTTTGAAGCTCGAATTTAATAACTAAATACCGTTTTTGTCGTGTACAAAAATTGATTGGTCACACCAGATCTATAATGCCTGATCAATTCAATTGGATAACCTTCCGAATCGTACTTATAGATGAACTCATAGGGGACAGCCACAGGATAGCTTCCATAATAAGTCTTGTACTGCCGCACCAGGTTATTCTTTGATTGGTTAGATAAAAACAGATTGTGCCAGCCCATGTGCGCATAGGGGTTGATCTGGTTGTCGTGATCGTACAGGCCTGTTTCAGTGTCGTTATTTCTCGCGATACTGTTATCAGATAGAAGGTTTCCCTGGTAGTAACGCTGGTAATAACGCATCGAACTATTATTATGGGAATAAGAATAATTGAAACTCACCTCATTCAATCCTGTCTCCGCAGAATAAAAATAGTCAACCGTTGCGGTGGTGCGGACACCATTCGCCTGTTCAACAATGCCGTTGATCTTTCCAGCCGCATTATACGAAAAGGAGGTTGAGCCGCTTTGCTGGTTCTTTTCATCGAAGCGGTCTATTCTCTCCAACCTTTCGTTGTTGTATTGAAACTGGTCCTTCATGGCCAGATAAGGAGAATTGTCGGCTCTCTTTAAGTAATACTCGATTCCGGCAAGTTTTCCACTCTTGTATGCAAAGTTGGTCTTCGATTCGGCAACGTAATTACCAGCTACAAGCTTATAGGTCAGTTCAGCCTTCAGCATCTTTGGTTGTTTGGAACCACCGAGTGTATAAACTGCACCTTCCTGCACCTCATTTTTTAACAGGGTCAGTTCATAGACAGATCCCCACTTGGTAATTCTGAAATGATGTTTGGTGACAAGGCGTGAGATCGTAATTTCATTGGTGCCGGCAGCCAGTGGAACATACTTCCCGTTCACCTGTTGATTTTCGTCCCAGGTGGTATAAAGCGCCGTTCCAGGAATGCTGTCATAGCGTATCTCCCCAACCTGGATGGCCAGTCTCAATTTGATCTTCGAAAAAGTATTTCCTTCGCCGGGGTCATTGGGCACCTGGTTGAATGATCCTGCGGGATAGCCAAAACTTTCGGGAGTATCGGTAGCCTCAACTTTAGCTATTTCGAGGGGTACAATAAATACCACTGGCTGGGGAAGGACAAAAGAAATAGGAAGTGGCCTGCTAACGGTGTTTACCTTGGCTGAGTTGGCAATGGGGGTGACAAAGCGAACTTTATTGTCCTCATTGATGAGCCAAAATTTGGTGATCCGGTAGTTACCGGCCGGCAATTCCAACTCCTGTGTTTTGAATTTACCGTTAAACGATATCGGCAGTTTGCGGTTATGCAGTACCGTGTCATTTTTTTCATTTACCACGTTGACAAGGGCAAAAAGATTGTTGATGGGAGCCACCCGCTCGCCCGGTATCGAATCAATGGTCAATTGAAAGGAACGAGACAATACCGGTGGCGGGGTTTGAGGCACTGGTTTTACCAGGTCATCTGCTTTTCTGCAGGAACTGAGCAATAAATTTCCAAGAAAAAGGAATAAGGTCAATTTTAAGATCGTCGGTTTCATTTTTTTATACATTAAAGGTTTAATATTAATACCGCGGTTATTGGGCGGTTCAGGAGAGATACCCCGGCAGGAGAAAAAACGGTTGGGTAAAAAAATGATCGTTAACAAATGTTTTGCATTTACGGGGGTTTGCTCCACGCCAAAACTTAACTTCACCGTGTAACCCGGCGCTACATATTGCCGTCAAATTGGTTTCATTAACTAAATCCTCCAACATGAAGAAATCCTTTCTTTTAATTTCCTGTCTTTTTTTTGTAGCATCGGTTTTTGCCCAGGATGTTGCTAAACTGGATGAGCTGCTGAGCACCTGGTCCA
>JANOCH010000028.1:0-8709 GCA_031412015.1 Chitinophagaceae bacterium | reverse complement strand
ATCAGTTTGTTTCCTGTTTATTCTTTTTGTTGCATTTGATAAAAAGGAAAATACATTATTTCAACTAACATCTTTTGCGTCACAGGATGACGATGCAAACAGACACATTATTTGCAAGCCGCCTTCCCGTTCAGTCGCATTAATTCGGGGTAGTAGTAAGATTGACGCATTAACGGACAGTAATGAAGAAATGGCTTTAATTCCAGGTGGAGTATTCCAAATGGGTTCAGACGACTTTGCAGACAGTAAGCCCGTTCATACGGTTACAGTAAGTGGTTTCTGGATGGATGAACACGAAGTAACCAATGCACAGTTTGCTGCCTTTGTAAAAGCAACCGGTTATACTACGGTGGCCGAGCGAAAATTAAACCCGGCTGATTTTCCAGGTGTGCCATTGGATAAATTAGTCCCGGGTTCGGCTGTTTTTACACCGCCTGCGAAGCCGGTAAGGTTGGATAATCCATTGCAATGGTGGGAATATGTACCTGGGGCAAATTGGCGTTATCCACTTGGTCCTTCAAGCTCAATTGTTGGGAAAGATAACGAACCAGTGGTGCAGGTTTGTTACGAAGACGCTGAGTCTTACGCCAAATGGGCAGGTAAAAGATTGCCCACTGAAGCAGAATGGGAATATGCAGCAAGAGCAGGTAAAAAGAATTCGAAATATTACTGGGGCAATGAACTAAAACCAGGTAATAAATGGACTGCCAACATTTTCCAGGGAAATTTCCCTGATAAGAATTTGTTGGAAGATGGATTTGCTACTACAGCGCCTGTTAAAACATTTCCGCCTAATTCTTTTGGATTATATGATATGGAAGGAAATGTTTGGGAATGGTGTAGTGATCTGTACCACCCTGATTATTATCAAAAAGCGTCTGCAAATAATCCCAAAGGTCCGGCAGAGAGTTATGATCCGGAAGAGCCAGGCATGGAAAAGCATGTTCAACGGGGAGGATCATTTTTATGCAGCGATCAGTATTGCATCCGTTACAAAGCGGGTAGCCGCGGCAAAGGTGAAACAAGCAGCGCCAGTAATAATTTAGGCTTCCGCTGTGTAAAGGATAAAAAGTAAACTATTTGAAATTGTGATATTGCATTGGGATGTAAGGACAGAAAAAATTGTTTTAGGTAATCAATAAACCGGTTATTTTGCATAACCATATTAATAGCTGTTATGAATAAAATATATCTAAGCGATTCAGGACCCAAAGTATCTCCGGCGATCTACGGCTTTTGGAGATGGGAGGATACCAGTGCGGCGGGTGCTGCGGCAATGGAAAAGATAATTAATCTCTGTCTTGAGCTCGGCATTAATACCTTCGATCATGCGGATATTTATGGCGGTTACCAGTGCGAAGAATTGTTTGGTAATGTTATGAAGCAAAGATCTTTCAAAAGGGAAGATGTGGTATTGTTTACCAAATGCGGTGTGAATGTGCCGCATGTTAACCGGCCCGATGTAAGAGTAAAATATTATGATACATCGTCCGCCCATATTTTGAAAAGCGTTGACAATTCATTGCAGAAGTTAAGGACCGACTACATTGACATTTTCCTGTTGGATCAGTTGGATGCCCTGTCCAACCTGGAAGAAACTGCGCTTACCCTTGAACGGTTAAGGACATCTGGTAAGATCAGGAATATCGGTGTTGCTAATTTCTCCGTTTTTCAACACCAGTTGCTGGCTTCTTACCTGCGGGTACCGATCGTTACCAATCATATCGAATTGAATTTATTGAACACCACTTCACTCGATAACGGCCAGTTGGATTATATCAAGCAAAAGTATATGCGTCCGTTGGCGGCGGCGCCATTGGCTGGTGGAAGAATTGAGAACGGCACTGATCCCTTAGCCGTCAGGGTCCATTATAAATTAAGCGAGATCGGTAAGAAGTATAACGCCAATGTAGAATCAATGGCCGTTGCCTGGCTGATCAAATTAGGAGCGCTACCGCTTATCGGTACGCTTAAAGAACAGCGGATTCGAAATATCGTCAATGCTTTTGACATCAATCTTGAACAGCAGGATTGGTATGACCTGTATAATACTTCTCGGGGTGAAGTGCATAAGCCTGATACCAGCGAGTAGTAGGGGTTCCACCTGTTTTGGTTATAACAAAACCTTCCTTCCTCATAGCGGTAATATTGGCATTCTGCCCGTATCTTCGTGCCCCAAATTATCAAAAGATATTGCAGTATATGTCACAGCATCCGGAAACAAAAGCCATTCGTCTTCAAACACCGCAAACTGATCAAAAGGAACATGCCACACCGATGTTTCTTACCAGCAGTTTTACCTATGATTCTGCTGAAGAAATGGGAGAAGCTTTCGCTGATGATACATTAGATGTAAATATCTATTCCCGTTTTTCCAATCCTACGGTAGATGAATTTATTGATAAAGTTGCTGCTTTAGAAGACGCGGAAGATGGAGTCGCTACCGGGACGGGGATGGCCGCTATCTTTTCCACCTTCATGACATTCCTGGGAAAGGGTGATCATATTATTTCCGCTTCTGCCGTATTTGGATCTACTCATACGATACTGACAAAGTATCTACCAAAATGGGGTATTGAGTTTTCTTACTTTGACATGAACAAACCGGAAAGTATCGCGGCGCTTATTAAGCCCAATACAAAAATGTTATATGTAGAAACACCTTCTAATCCCGGTTTGGATATAATCAATATACAGGCAGTGTCTGATCTGTGTAAAAAACATAGTATTCTTTTTGTAGTGGATAATTGTTTTGCTACACCCGCAGTTCAGCAGCCGATAAAATTTGGCGCCGACCTTGTATTGCATTCCGCTACCAAGTTCATCGATGGGCAGGGAAGGGTATTGGGGGGCGTGGTAGTTGGTAAAAAAGACCTGATCAAACAATTGTATTTATTCATTCGCAATACCGGCCCTTCCATGAGCCCATTCAATGCATGGGTATTGACCAAAAGCCTGGAGACTTTATTTATCCGCATGGAGAAACATGCATCTAACGCATTATATCTTGCCAAAGCGCTGCAAAATAATCCTAGACTCAGTTGGGTGAAATATCCTTTTCTCCCTGATCACCCGCAGTATGAAATTGCTAAAAAGCAAATGTCCAATGGAGGCGGTATCCTTACATTTGAATTGAAAGGCGGTGTAGAAGGTGGTCGCAAATTTCTGAATGCACTGCAAATGCTTTCAATGACCAACAACCTGGGAGATAGCCGTAGCATTGCTTCACATCCTGCTTCAACCACACATTCAAAGTTGACAGAGGAGGAAAGAAAAGCTGTAGGTATTACACCCGGTCTTATCCGAGTTTCTGTTGGATTGGAGCACCCTGAAGATATACTAAGTGATATATTACAAGCTTTGGAAAAATGCTAAGCTGGTTTCATATAGTAGTCTAAAATCTAACAGCCTGTTAAAAAGTTTGCATCCTGCATTAAGTTTATCTGTTGCTTTTGTAAACTAAACTTCTTCTTTGCATAACGTTGGAGTAATATGCCGCATTTACCTTTGCAGCATCATTAATCTAAAACCTTAATTTATGCAAATGAAGATCATCAGTTTCATGGCCGCCCTTTTTATTTCTGCTTCTGCATTAGCTCAGCAACCCGTTTATACCGTCATTACAAACGATCTCCAGTCGCCGGCAACAGAAACATCCTTCTCTGTTGTAGTAATGCCAGAAAAAGTTGGTACTGCTTTCAGGCTTATTGTGCAGAATCCTGAAAAAAAGAAGATTGAAGTAAAGATCAGTCACCGGGAACTTGGTTTAGTAGCTGACAGCAGCTTTACCGAAGAACAATTCAACTGTCGCTACAACTTTGACCAGGTAGAAGATGGTTATTACCAGCTAACGTTGATCAACGGAAAGGAAAGAGTGACCAAAGACATTCAAATAAACACGGTTACTAAGCGTAGTGTGGTGGTGCGCTGAAATCATTTATTTTATCCGTAGCTAAGCTCCCTGGTAAATAGACAGGGAGCTTTTTCATAAGAGTCAGAATATTTTAGAAAGGAGGAACTGCACTACTTCAATAGCGATAAGGGCGATGATGATCCATTCTAAAAAAACGCTGTTACGGTATTGAAGCAGGTCTTTGAATAGTTCCAAATTTTCCTTTACAATTCCAAGGCCTTCCGATACATGACGAAATCTCTCCGTCAATTCAAAATTGCGTTTCAATTCTGTATGCAGTTTATCCAGCCGTTCATCCTCCCAGGTTTCGGGTGGCGAATCAAATATGTAAAGATTTTCTGCGATCCTGTTTTTCAACAATAATGTCTTGCCAATATATTTTTTCAGGTTTATTCCCGAAATAGCTAACCTCCCTTTTTTCTCCAGTATCTGTGTATGATAATTTGTTTCTTCCAGCAATTGGGTTGTTTGGTCCGAGTAATAATCCAATGCTACCGATTGAGATACATTCAGCATGATCATCCTAAGCACTTTTTGTTCAACGGTGGTAATTTCAATTTTGTTGTGCTGTATTTTATTTTCCGGCGCCCCGGGTTCTACAATGAATTCATCGCTGAGACTTTCAGCAAAACGGTTCTTACAAAAAGGATCGATAAAAAGAAGAAAAGCAGAGCTGTCCACTGATTCATAATTCCAAAAACTTACCACGCCGTATTTAAAGACGTAAACGTAGCGGTCTTCGCCGATCCCGTAAAAAAGCTCTTCAGAATCACCGTAGATCAACTTACCTGTAAAAGCTGTTTTCAGACTTTTCAGGTCAATACTGTCTGCAACCTGGTAAGAGATGACTTTGTACATAAATTCAGGTGATCAAAGGTAGCGATACAGCGTCTTACCGATAAGGAGAACTGATTTTCCGGGATTAAATTTTGATGAACGGGGAGATTATTTCTGTTTCCCTTTTTTCCATTTTGCTAACTGCTGAAGCGATGCTCTAAGATCCTTATGCAGATCGGCTTCCAGCGTTATTTTTTCGCCGGACAGGTTGGTGAAGCTAAGTTTAAATGCATGTAATGCCAACCGGTTAAGAAGGGGTCTTTCCTCCGATTCGTTTTTGGAAAGTTTGAATTTACTCTTAAGTGAGGACAGCAATAATGGTTTGCCGTCTCCATATAATTCATCGAATACTATTGGGTGACCCAGGTCTTTCATGTGCACCCTTATCTGGTGGGTGCGGCCGGTATGAATAAGAAATTGCATCCAGGAATAGGATCCAAAATTTTCCAGTACTTGATAGTCGGTGATGGATTCCTTACCACGGCGGTTAATGATCATGGTTCCTCTAGTGACCATATTCTCGGCTATCGGCAGGTTGATCGTTCCGCTTTGATTGGAAGGTGACCCTAATACCAGGCCCACATATATTTTTTCCGTTTGTCTTTCTTCAAACTGCATGGACAGATGCCGGTGGGCAGCTTCGTTTTTTGCAAATACTATCAGTCCGCTGGTGTCTTTATCTAAACGATGTACCGTAAAAATATTTTCATATTTCTCCTGTAATAGACTTTTTAAAGAAGGTTCTTTCCCCTCCCTGTCGGGAATGGACAATAAGCCGGATGGTTTATTGATGCCAATGAATTGATCAGACTCGTAAATAATCTCCGGTTTCATTCATCAAGCTTTTTGAGGGGTGGTGATGAATGCAAGATTACTACCTACTTTTAAAAACCGGTTCATAAATTTTGAAAAGAATGATTGATTGGACACAGGGTCCCGGCGACTATAGGAATAATATTCGAGTACGTCGTAACCATTTTTTTTCAACAAATAATGCATGGCCGGTACGGTAGGTTCAAAGAGATGATCAGGTGTACGGGAAGGATCACTCCATAAACGGGAGAATTGTTTCGTAATTCCCAGTTTAGTGTACAGGTATTTCAACCTGAAACTAAAAGAGAACTTGTTCGGCACATTGATCACCAAAATGCCTGATTCATCCAGCATTTGCTTTGCTTTTTGCAACCACTCGTTGGGGTTGGGAATATGTTCCAGGACATGGCTCATGTGTATCATCGAAAATTTTTCAGGGTAAGAAAAATCCTCGAATTGCTGCAAGTGAATATTGATGTTCAGATTTTTTTTTATGAACGCCGCCATTTTCGCTGAAACATCAAGGCCAATTATTTCTTTATAATGTGGTTTGGCTGCATACAGGAAGGTGCCCATGCCGGAACCGATGTCCAGTGCGACCGTTCTTTTTTTATCGTGACGAAGGATCTGTTGAATTTCTTTTTTAAACATACCCAGCCCTGATTCCGGGATGCTCTCAAAATCTTCCGGTTTGATGTTTTCCGCATACTGATAATAATCGGCATACGCGGCATCTATAAAATGCTGATCGTAGTCCGGGCGGGGCGACTGGTAAACAAGCCGGCAATTATTGCAAAGAACATGCGTGTACTGCAATTCACTTCCATATTTTTCGTAAGGTTTGAAATCAGTCGAGCCGCAAAAAGGGCAGGGCACCGTTACCCATGACTTGGGAATATAAGGTGGCCGGGATTCTGTATTTTTCATTAATGAAATTCGCGTGGACTATTTGGGTTTGAAATACTTTAATAACCGGACTTCTTTTTCCGTCAGGAAACGCCATTTGCCTCTTTCAACATTCTTCTTGGTCAAACCTGCAAACACTACCCGATCAAGATTTTTTACATCATAGCCCAGAGCTTCAAAAATTCGGCGTACGATTCTGTTGCGGCCACTGTGTATCTCCACCCCGATCTGTGTTTTGTCATTTACATCCGCATAAGCCAATACATCCACACTGGCGGGTCCGTCATCCAGTTTTACACCAGTGAGTATCTTATCAAAATCCTTTTTATCCAATGGCCTGTTCAACGTAACATGGTATATCTTTTTTACTTCGTTACTGGGGTGTGTCAATTTTTGAGAAAGCTCTCCGTCATTGGTCAACAATAAAACACCGGAAGTATTTCTGTCTAACCTTCCAACAGGATAGATTCTTTCAGGGGTTGCTTTGCCAACAATATCCAATACCGTTTTTCTCCCCTGCGGATCATCGGTGGTGGTAAGAAAATCCTTGGGTTTATTTAATAAAATGTAAACAAGATTTTTTGCGAGGAATATTTTTTTACCGTTCACTTTTATGTCGTCGTTAGCTGAGACCTTATGTCCGGGTTCAGTGACCACCACGTTATTTACTTTCACTTTTCCTTCCTTAACTATCTCCGCCGCCTCTCTTCTTCCCGAAATTCCACTATGTGCAATGAATTTGTTCAGCGGCATGAGGGTTGCCGGTTGCTGGTTTCCGGTTGCCGGTTTCCGGTTGCTGGTTACCGGCTGCTGGTTATCGGCTGCTTGTTCCTTATTCCTTGTTCCTTGAATCTTCTGGATTGTCTCTTGAGTCTTGTTCCTTGTTCCTTGTGCCTTGTCGCTTATGCCCTCAGACTTCAATTTCCTCGTCTCAGCTCTTTTCTTTTCAAAAAACTCCTCTCTTTCTTTTTTGATCTTTCTCTTTTCCTGCTTGAACTGCTCTTTGATAGCAGCATTGCTTTTCTTCTTGGTAAACTTGTCGAACTGGGTTGGCTTCTTTTTCATGTGTAGAATTGCTGTTTTACAACAGTAGGTTGATGATGGGCGAAGGTAAACAAAAAAGCCCCCCGATAACTACCGGGGAGCCTTTTTTCACACCATCACTCGTTCTTAAACTATCTTTCTGTGCGACGGCCTTTTTTGCTTTTGCTCGTCTAGTTTTTTCAACTGTTCTTCTGTCAATATTGACCGCATGTCTTCCTTTTGTTTTTTCATTAACTCTTTTGCCTGTTCTTTCTTAGCCTCATCAGTGAGTGATTTATCTTCACGGACGGCTTTCATTTTTTCCTGCATCGCTGTGCGATTGCTATTCAGCTTTGCTGACTGCTCATCAGTCAAACCAAGACTGGTTTTCATTTTCTCCACCCGATAGCTATCGGGTCGGGCCTTTGATCTTTCTTCCATTTTTGCTTTACGATCCAGTTTGGATTTTTCTAACTGGGTCTTTTGTTCGGTAGTCAGCAGGCTTTGTATTTTTTCCCGGTGATCTTTACGCAAGGCCTCTTTTTTACTATTCCACTCTTTGACCGTGATATTATCATTCTTTTTCAGTTCCGCCATTTGTTTACGATTCTCCTCATGCAGCGCTTTGAATTGAGCTTTCTGATCTTCAGAAAGGTTTAGATTTTTAAATTCATCACCACCGCGATGATGTTTTCTGTTCATTTCATGTCCCGGTCCTTTACGGACGGGGATCTCTTGTGCCATTGACGTTGTACCAACTGCAGCAGCCACCAACACACCCAGGATTATTCTTTTCATAATCATAACTTTTTTGATTTAGATGCCGGATGAGTTACTAAACCTCCGGCATGGTTTGTTAAATAAAATTGAACACATGATAGACAGATCCAGTGACGCCAGGTTTAAAGGAGAATCAGGATTCGTTCGTAGTGGTAATTTGGAATGATAGACGGCAAAAATTATTCTTCCGTAGTGGAAGAATGGAAGTGTAATAAGTTTTTCTTAACGTTTAAGATCATCCTTCTTTATTCGCTAATTGCCCGCAGGCAGCATCGATATCTTTTCCGCGGCTGCGGCGAAGACGTGCATTTACCCGGTGTTTGGCGAGATAATTCATGAAGGCTTCTACTTTTTCCTCATCGGGTTTTTCAAAGCTGGCCGCATCTATGGGATTGTATTCAATAATATTGACGAGATCGGCAGGAACCTGCCTGTAG
>JANOCH010000027.1:0-1940 GCA_031412015.1 Chitinophagaceae bacterium | reverse complement strand
TGAAAAAGATTTAAAAATATTATTTTCTGAATTTTCCATCAGGGCAGGTTTGACCATTACCAAAATCGATGGTTACAGTTTTGGGATAAGTGTTGTCATCAGGCGTTACAGTAATGGTAGCGTTTGCGCCAATACGAACTCTTAACCTGAGAAAAGGGAATGGCTTAGCTCCCTGGCCTTTGCCTGCACTGATAATACCTTCTTCATCCGCGGCTGTCATGCTTATGTCCTGCACATCATCATAGCTGGCTTCCGCTTCCATACTTTCGGCAGAATACTCGGTGGCTTCGGTTTCTGTCATGGTCTCTTTTTGGGTCGCCTCCTTTTTACACGAAAAGGTAAAAAGAGTAAGGGACAGGGTGACTGTTATTATAACAATCCTTGTGATCGATAAAACTTTCATGATAATACTTTTAGGGTTATGGTAGTTAATAACGTTCTTTGGAACTGTTAAAAAGACCAAAGTTTAATTCGTCGTTTATTTTTTTATTTTGCTGGTGTAAAATGAAGGAAATCATTGGATTTATAAAAGCGTATTATAACGAGGTAAATAAACCAGTCCTGCTGTTTTGTACGCTTTTTATTGCCGGGTTGATATACTTTAACTACCAGTATGGGCTGGAACACCGCCTGGTAAACCAAATAAACGCCTTTCCCGCACATTTCCTGGTCTACCTGGCCGCATTTGCCCTCCCCCATTTTGCGCTTTTGCTAAAAAGACGGCGGCAGGAAACGGTCTCTCCTGCATTTCTTATCGGAGTAGTCGCGGCACCGATCATATTCGCTTTCAAAGTGAGTATGGACACCCATATCAATGTATCGGCCAACGAACATTGGAACCAGTACTGGAACACCCTCATTTACTGGCCGATGCGGATGATAACGATGGTCGCTATTTTAGGGGTATGCCGGTTTATATTCAACCGGAAAGATAATTTTTATGGCTTGTCTGCAAAAAAGATTAGCTACACCCCCTATCTTTTGATGCTATTGATCATGCTTCCATTGATCGCAGCCGCCTCCACCCAGCCGGATTTCCTGGCTACCTATCCTAAAATGAAAGAAATAATACCATTACCCGGTGATGCAACACCCGACTGGTTCTATAAATTATTATTTCAACTCTCGTATGGCAGCGATTTTTTCTCTGTTGAGATTTTCTTTCGTGGTTTCCTGATCGTTGGCTTTACCAAATGGGTCGGGAAAGATGCTATCTTACCTATGGCCTGTTTTTATTGTACCATTCATTTTGGAAAACCCCTTGGCGAATGTATCAGCTCTTATTTCGGAGGCTTGTTGCTGGGAATCGTTGCCTTTAATACAAGATCAATTTATGGGGGCCTGATGGTGCATCTCGGTATTGCCTGGTTGATGGAACTTGGTGGTTATCTCGGAAATATTTTGCAACGATAATGTTCAATGAGCAACGGAAAACAAACTTGTGTTGTCAGATCATCATGAAAAAAATATTCCCTGTTCTATCCTTTATTTTTTTATTGTTATCCTGCAAAAAAGATCATGACCTTTTTCTTTATGATTGTTTTAAAGGAGTGTGGGAGTTTGAAGACTTTTCCGGTTAACCATTTAACAATAACTATTTGCCACCGGGAAATGGAAAGATCATCGTTTTAAATTCCAATGGAACTTTTGAAAGAAAACAGCATGATACCGTTTTATTCAGGGGCCGGTATTTTTTAAAAAACCAAAAAGACTGTGACGGGGAGCAAAAGAAGACACACTTTACGACCAATGAAACGACCTATTCCTGGGATGTCTATATTGATGTCAGCGCTGGTAAATTAACATTTAGCACTCCAACTTGCTATGCAGACGGAGGAACCTCATTTTATAGAAAAATAAAATGACGCATCACGGGGAGTTTCTCCTATAAAAAGGGTGGCACGGTTTGAAACCGTGCCACCCTTTAAAAAAATACTACA
>JANOCH010000026.1:0-5118 GCA_031412015.1 Chitinophagaceae bacterium | reverse complement strand
TTTGCGATGGTGTGACCTGGCCATTTTTTTATTGAATTACTTACTATTTAAAGTTAAGTCATGTCACGGGAAAAAAGAAAAGTAGTTTCATCAGCATTAATAGTATCAATTCGGCTATAATAAAATCCTGAATAAAACGGTACCGCCTTTGTCATCATCGGCGGTCAATACCAATTCTCTTTTGTCTTTATCTTCCGCGAGAATACAAACGGATTCTACCTTTTGACCTTTGAAACGGGGATCTATTTCTTCGAGGTCAATAATGGTGTTCGGATTTATACCCTCCAGCTCTTTTTTGGCTGATATATTATTGATGATCCACAGGTAACTTTTTCCGATAGCGCCATCATCATAACTATTGTGCGTATCTTCTGTAGAAACAGTCAGCAGCAATTGATCTGTTCTGTTAGAATAGTCCATTCCTGATATTCCATTAAAAGAAGATGTATCGCTATTGGCACCAATTTTAATCAGTTTGAAATCTGCTGTTCCCTGGTTTTCCCAAAATTTGTCCTCCGTAATAATGAGTATGTTTCTCGGAAAGATTTTATTACCCCTGCTGACCAGGCCTATACCAAAGGGCAGGCTTGCTACACCCTCAATATTCAAATCACGAATGCCGGCAGATCTTAATCTGCTGTAAAAAAGAGAAAGGCTATAATGTTTTTGTTCCTTTGTCAATGGGTCAATAAGAATACACGAATCCCTGTTCGGTGACAATGATCCCGAACCAGGCATTAACAGGAGAGAGGTTTTATTCCTGCTTATCAAAGCAATGGCTTCTATATCCGCCTTTTCATCTTTGGCAATCCTTTTTTCCGCAGCGGTGAATATGCTGATGCTATCCTTCACCTTAAACAGTGTATCTGTTATTATTATCTGTGTGGCATCATCACCCATCAAATAAATATATCCATTATGATAAGCTAGTCCTGAACCTGAAGGATAACCTGGCAACGGTTGGAGGGCAACCAGTTTACCTACCGGTGTATTGCATGACAACATGGATACGATACTAAATAATTTAAAGAAAATGATCTTTGCATACATCCGCTGAAGGTACAGCATTTGATTTTTTTAGAATGGGTTGGGAGTAAACTGTAACGACTTGGGTTTTCCGGGAAACACTCAAAGTAAGAAAAGTGAAAGTACCCATATAAACAGCAGTGCTGTTAATCCCATAATGCACGTAACCGTTGAATACGCTCTCAGCATCGCTTTCATATCAATACCAGAAAATTTTGATATCACCCAGAAATAAGCATCATTAGCATGTGAGATCATCATCGAACCGGCGCCCATAGCCAATACACATAGAAGTTTTCCATTTTCTGTATCAAGACCAAGCGCAGGAAGCAGCGGCAATACAATGGAAGCAGAAGTAATAATGGCGACGGTAGAAGACCCCTGCGCTGTCTTTAAAATAAATGCCAGCAGGAATGGAAAAAAGATACCTACGCTTTTAAGGAAAGGCATGGCAGCGAAATGGCTACCGATATCGGTAGATGCCAGTATAGCACCAAAAGCGCCACCGGCACCTATGATGAGTAATATGGTTCCCGCTTTTTCCAGCGAATCATGCAAAAGTTTATTGATACTTATTTTGTTCCAATCTCGTTTTGCGCTGAGCGCCAGCAATACGCCAATAAGCAAGGCAATGACAGAGTCACCCAATGCCAGCAGGTTTTTCATCCATCCTTCCGATGCAAGCGGATGGCTAATAAAAAATGATCGCAGTGCAATTAATACAATAGGAACGATCACGGGAAGAAAGGATTGGATAACGGAGGGTTGTTTATTAATTTCTTCAACGACTTCCTCGTCTTCGGTCACCGCATATTTTATTTTTTTTCCTGCATAGCCCGCCCACCAATGACCAATAAGCATAACCGGGAAGGAAATCAGTATGCCATATAAAATAAGTCTGCCAAAATCAACACCGATAGTACCTGCAGCGGCTGCGGCACCCGGATGCGGTGGTATCATACAATGCACCACATACAAACCGGACGCCAGTGACACACTCATCGTAACAGGTGAAATGCCGCTACGTTTTATCATTGACTTATTCAATCCGCTGAGTACTATATAACCGGAATCGCAAAACACCGGTAGCCCCACAATAAACCCTGTAAGACTAATGGCAAAGGAAGCATTTTTCTCTCCCGTTTTTTTCAAAATATACCCGGCCATCACCCTGGTACAACCTGTATGCTCCAGCAGCAAACCCAGCAAAGTGCCCAGCACAATAATAAAACCAAGGGTTTGCATCGTATGACCAAATCCTGTTTTAGAAATGCTGATGATATCGGGCAGCGGCAACTGCACACCAAGACCAGTGATAAAACATGCGATAAGAATAGCAAAGAATGCAGGTAACCTGAACCTTGTAGTCAGGAGGATGATAGCTGTTATACCAACCAGCATCGAAATGATCACCTGGAGCAATGATGGGTTCATACAAACAAGATAATGAAATATTGAAGTCGTTTTATCTTTTGCTCATTTTATCCGGTTTCAAATAGTTGGCCATTAAAATTTCACTATTTATCGGCTCTTCATGAACTAATTTTTTTAACTCATACAGGTGGTGCTTGCAAAAAGCTTTGCGGGACGAGAAATTTGGGAACATTTTAAACATTGAACCTTTTTACATTATCGCATAAAAAATAGAAAATACCATTTGTAACGCCTTTGAGAAATAAATTAAAATAATGTAATAAGGTTGGCGGTTTATGATTGATTCTTTCGACTAAGGTTTAGTGGTCCTGACCGCATTTCGACAGAAACTAAAATAAGGTTTAGCCAGTCACGCAACTCAAAATATCAATTAGCCGTTAATTAAGTCTACCTTGCACTGTTGCCCATTATTCTATGGGCAGGTAAATCAATCAATATGTCAAACATTACCCAAGTAGTTAATACAGATAAAAATTTAAAAACATTAAAAAGAGGAGTTCATGCCTCTGATCTGGATCAATTACTGAGCAGCACCGGCCCTTTTACTTTTTTCGCCCCTTCTGATCTTGCTTTCGAAAAACTACAAACAGGCATGCTGGAAAACATGCTGGAGCCGCAAAACAGGGTTAAGCTTGCCGAGTTGATGAATAATCACATAGTGGCGGGCAAGATATTTTTTAATGACTTGAAAGACGGTGACAACCTGACAACCGTAAATGGCAAAAATCTATCGATAAAAGTAATTGACGGCAAAGTCAGTATTGGCGATACGGCCATCCTGGCCAATCCCACTAAAATATCCAACGGGGTGGTACATTCCGCTGATACGGTTATGGTATAAGAGCTCATCGCGGGAAAAAATTATCGCTTCGACCGACTTTCTTAATCTAACTACAGGGTTCTGTGACCAATCCGGTCCGGAACCCTGTAGTTTTAACATTGATACATATCAAACGTCACAACTGTGGGGAAGATTGACCACAAATGCTGTTATTTTACTATGTATCACACCCTGCCAGCGGTATTTTACAAAGGCACAGGATTTGCCATACAGGAGACATGATAAAACTGATAACGTCCTTAGTAGTTTCCTTCCTCCTGTTTTCATGTGCATCGGGCGACCGTAAAGAATCCGCTGACGATGGATCAAAAGAAGGGAAAACAAAAAATGTAACGAAAAGAGATCTAAGTATTACCGCTTCGAATGCCTACAATAATCTGTTCCTTGACAGCTCTGATCTTGAGAATTACCTCGCAAAGAATGAGATAAATGATACGATCTCGGGAAGAATGAGAAGCTTCTACAATGCCCGCAACTACCAATATGCCTGGTTTGCAGGTGATGGGCTGACGGAACAGGCCCGTGGATTCTGGAATATGCATAACTATCATACCACGTATGGTGAGGACTCTTTGTTGAAAGATAAGACCCTTAAGAAAAACATGGACAGGCTAATTGCCGAGGAAGATCTGTCAGTTTCAACCGGCAACAACACCATACGCAACACTGAGTTCAAATTGACGGAGCACTTCATTTTATATGTCATGAATAATGTAGAAGATGGTTATATCAAGCGAAAAGAAATGGAAAGATTTATCCCGGCAAAAAAACGGGATATCATGTCACTGGCGGATTCACTGCTAAACAAAAAACACAAGGACAATAAATACTATGAAGATGTAAATGAGTCTTACAAATTGTTGAAACAACAGCTTGCTGTTTATTATAAGATCGCTGAAGAAGGAGGATGGAGCACCATAACGGCTAAGGCAAAGCAACTAAAAAAAGGGAATTCCTTACCGGCAGTGGTTGACTTAAAGAAGAGACTGCAACTAACGGGAGACATGGCAGGTAGTGATACCACGCAATTGATGAATGGTGAAGTTGCCGCAGGTATCAGGTCTTTCCAGTCCCGTCATGGTTATACACCCACAGGTACTATTACCGATGACCTGATAAAAGATATGAATGTTCCGGTGGAGAAAAGACTGGAACAGATCTTGTTGAATATGGGAAGGATGCAATGGATGATACAGGAACCGAAAGGGCAGATGATCGTAGTTAATATCCCGGAATTTATTTTGCATGTAAAAGAAGGCAAAAACAAAGTCTTTGACATGGATGTGGTAGTAGGAAAGGAAGGACATAATACGATGATGTTTAGTGGAAATCTGACGCAAGTTGTATTCAGCCCTTATTGGAATGTACCGGCCAATATCGTAGAAAAGGAAATACTCCCGGCCATGGAAAAAGATCCTGACTACCTTGAAAAACAAGAAATGGAAATCGTTAAGAGCGAAGACTCGCTGCCCGTTATCAGGCAATTGCCCGGTGAAAAGAATGCATTGGGGAAAGTAAAATTTTTATTTCCCAACAGCTTTGATATTTATTTTCATGATACTCCTTCAAAAAGCTTATTTAAAAATGATAAAAGAGCCTACAGCCATGGGTGCATACGCCTGAGTGACCCGGCGAAGATGGCAAACTATTTATTACAGGATAACGGGCAATGGGATCCCGCGAAAATTGATGAAGCCATGAACAGCGGGAAAGAAAAGTATGTAAAACTTCCAAAAGCTGTTCCTGTTTTGATCACCTATTATACCGCATGGGTAGGCGATGACGGGTTGCTCCATTTCGCCGACGACATTTATGAT
>JANOCH010000025.1:0-10938 GCA_031412015.1 Chitinophagaceae bacterium | reverse complement strand
CATTTCTTTCATCTGCACACGCCAATAGATTTCCTTTGTGATCAAAATATAGCCCATTAGACCGGCCGGATTTATCCATGAACACCGATAATTTACCATCGGTTCCGTATTTCCATATCTTATCATTGGGCTGATCAGTGAAAAAAATATTTCCTTTTTTGTCAACAGCAGGTCCTTCTGTGAAACTAAACTGGCTGGATACAAGCTTTGGAACGGCACCCGGGGCCACTAAACTATCAGCCTGTTTTATTTCATTATTTTTTGTCAAACAATTTATTTTTTCATTATCGTGAAATTCGGATTGATGGCCAAAACCAAGACAAATTAAAATGATGAGAGCAGAAGTGTATGAATAATGAGAGACCTGCATCCTGAAAATTTTTTAGTTGAAACTAATTTTGCGTTACTGGTCATTCAAGTTACGATATAAGTGTGGTGAATGAGTATCAGCCCTTGTGTTTAAAATAAAAAGTAAACAAATAAACTGTCAGACGGATAAACTCATAAGAAACCCAACGGGCAAACTGTTTAAAAATATTTTTGGTCTGAGCATGATTTTCTTCGGTGATACGAACACAATCCCTGTCGATAATTTGTTGCAATAACGTTTCGACCTCTTTTGTAAACGCAGCATCCCGGACATTCATATTCAATTCAATGCTGGCATATGCACTGATGTTATTGATATTATAAGAACCTACTGTCATCCACTGACCGTCACTTACAGCGATCTTTCCATGCAGGACGTTGGGCAGGTATTCATATATTTCTATCTCATTTCTCAGCAACCAGTCATACATATATTTTTCGGCATACTTGGATACCTGAATGTCGGAGCTGCCAGCCGTTATAATTTTTATGCTCACACCTCTTCCTGCCGCAATGCTTAGTTGCTTTCGGATTACCCGGCCGGGCAGAAAATAGCTGCATAGAATAACGACCTGTTCCTTTGCATTCCTTAACATTTCAATATAAGTGGCGGATATTTCATTTTTCCTCCTTACCCAATCATTGCGTCGCATAGCAACCTCACATACCGGCCATTTTTCAATATCCGGAACAACAGGTTTTTGCTCACAGGGAGTAAGTCCCATACTAATAGAGTAATTGTTCCAGCCTTTCCAGCAAAGGATGCATAGCTCCCGCGCGGCCTCTCCTTCGACATACAGTGCGAAGTCAAGCCACGCAATTCGTCCAGGCATATCGTTGTAGCGGTTGGCAATATTTATACCTCCAACCAAAGCGTACTCCGCATCAACTACTACTACTTTTTGATGCAGTCTTCGACCGAAATAGAAATAGCGGCTTTTAACCAGGGGATTAAAAAGACGAAAATGTATTCCTTCGTTTCGTAAATCATTCATAAATGATTTTCCCATTAACCGCGATTCGTAACCATCCACCAACAGGTAAACGTCCACCTTTCTTTTTACGGCTTCTTTCAGGGCCATAGCCACCAGTTGCCCTGTTTCGTCGTCATCAAAAATATAGACTTGCAGGTGGATACTCTCTTTGGCTTTCTCAATCATCCCGAGCAGGCGATGGAAATATGGTTTACCACCCCGGCATAATGCTACTTTATTCCTCGTTGTATAGGAACTGACCTTCCTGCTTTTTTTGATGGCTGACATGTATTACCGGTAAAGTACGATGAATTCAATTATCAGGCGTTCCTGGATCAGTATAATCCGGCTATGGTATTACGACTCCGGGGGAAAACGTTACAATCGCCATACCCAGCGAAGCCATCTGAATTTTAGCAACTGGCAGGTATCGGATTTACTCCGTCAACTGATTTCCAAATTGACGATAATCATTAAAATTACTGATACAACTCAGTGAAATACTGTCGGGGATAATGTTGCTTTGAACAGTTAAAGGTCTGTATGACAAAAAATCTTCCATTCGACGATCACGTAGCGGAATACGAAGCCTGGTTTGAAAGGTATCCTTTCGTCTTCGAAACGGAATTGGCGGCCATTAAAAAAATATGGCCGGTGGGAAAGAATGCAATGACCCTTGAAGTAGGATCTGGTACCGGCAGATTTTCAAAGGCATTAGGTATTCGCAGCGGCCTGGAGCCAAGCGCCGGCATGGATGCGAAAGCCGAAGAAAGAGGTATTGAAACCGTTCGGGGTGTAGCGGAAGAAATGCCCTACCAAAATCAGCAATTTGATGTGGTGCTTATGAATTTCTGTATCAGCTATTTTGAAAACCTGCAGCGGGCCTTTGCCGAAGCTTTCCGTGTATTAAGATCCGGCGGCGTATTGATAGTAGGGTTTATCGACAAGAATAGCCTGTTGGGAAAATATTATGAAGGCAAAAGAAATAAAAGTACCTTTTACAAATCGGCGAACTACTATTCGGTAAACGAGGTAGAAGAAAAAGTGAAAGCGGAAGGGTTTAAAGCCCCGGAAATATTTCAAACACTTTTTAATGACCTGGATAACACCAACGATATCGAACCATTGGTTACGGGGTCAGGAAAAGGATCTTATATTCTAATTAAAGCAACAAAATAAAACACCCCCTTATGTTCGGAAAATTAGAACCTGACCAGGTTGAAGAACTTTTGAAAAACCAGTTTATCGGTCGCATCGGATGCCACGCTGACGATATTACCTATGTGGTACCCATCAGTTACGCTTATGACGGTACTTATGTTTATGCTCATACATTTGAAGGAATGAAAATTAGCTTGATGCGAAAAAACCCAAAGGTTTGTTTTGAAATTGACGATACAAAGAACCTGGCTAACTGGCAAAGCGTCGTCGCCTGGGGTGAATTTGAAGAACTGAAAGACGGTAAAGAAAGAGATGAGGCGCTCCAAAAATTAAATGCCCGTGTTTTACCGATTATTACCAGCGAGACCATGCATATCTCTCCGCAATGGCCATTTCCGGCTGAAGATACCTCTGCTATTAAAGGAATCGCCTATCGCATCCGGCTGACAGAAAAAACAGGGCGATTTGAAAAAAGCTCCGATCAATTCTTTTTTGCTACCTGATAGAAAATGGAGACCAATAACAGTTGAGCTGCAGTAATAGCTTGACAGGATTTATAGTTATTTTCGCATCCTATGTCTTTATTCATTACCTCCCTGAATTCCGGAAGCAATGGCAACTGCTATTATATCGGTAACGAAAAAGAAGCGGTTCTTATAGATGCGGGAATTTCCTGCCGCGAAACGGAGAAACGTATGACAAGGCTGGGTTTATCGATGTCAAATGTCAGGGCGATCTTTGTATCGCATGAACACATCGATCATATTACCGGAATACCCGGAATATCAAAAAAATACCAACTCCCGGTTTACATAACAAAAAATACGCTTCAGTCCGCATCTGTTCCCATTGAAAAACATTTGGTTCATTTATTCAAAGCCCATCAACCCATCGCCATTGGCGGACTGTCCGTCACGGCTTTTCTCAAATCGCATGATGCTATTGATCCGCATAGTTTTATCGTCTCGCAAAATGGTGTTACCATCGGTATATTCACCGACATTGGATTTTCCTGTCAGCAGATCATAGCACATTTCAGTAAATGTCATGCGGTGTTCCTCGAAGCGAATTATTGCGAGGATATGCTAAACAATGGAAACTATCCCTATTACCTGAAGAAGCGCATCCGCAGTGACAACGGCCATTTATCCAATTCGCAGGCCCTGGAATTGTTTATGAAGCATAAGGGAAAACAGTTGAGTCATTTAATATTATCCCACTTATCGAAAAATAATAATAATCCTGACCTCGTCAGCAGGCTCTTTAATGAAAAAGCCGGAGATACAACGGTTATTGTCGCCTCCCGTTACGGGGAAACTCCATTATTTTTTATTGAAAAAGGAAAATTCGTTGCGGAGAATTCAGATAATAGGTTGTCCAAGCCGGTACAACAGCTTTCGCTTTTTTAGGGGATTGGTCTATCCTGTTGAAAATAACAAAAGAGAATACGGAGCTTATAGAAAATCATACTTCCTGCATTTGATGTACCCAACCGGCTGTTCCGGCATACACCAACCCGGAATATCAGGAATTTTAAAGTATTGCTCTTTTTGAACCGTCTTTACAGGCTGAACATTTACAATCTCTACTTTACCAAAACGGTGAACAAGACTAAAGGAGGAAAGACTGGGCGTCCTGACAGCGGGGCTGGCTTTTCTAAGGCGGCTTGTTAATTTTTTTTTCCCGATTTGTTGCATATAGTTTTTCAGATAAGATCATGTCTTGAGAATGCAGCGATCTTTTATGGTCCGAACTAACAATCGGCTCTGCAAAAACAAGAGAGGATTTGGTGACGAATTTATTTGACGGCTAATCAAACAACAAACAGATAACGATCTGCGACCTTTATCACGCCCTGTTCATTAACCAGATTTTTTGCAACTTTTTACGAGAAATAACCTGAGAAAAAAATAGAAGTTGAACGGTATCGGATTTTGAGCTTTCCTGGAACAAGGTGGTTTTCGTAGGATCAATCAACTTATGAAGCAAATATAGAGGGAGCATCAGGTAAAGTCAAGCGTGGAACTGCTTGATTTGCGAACGAAAACTACGATTAAAAAAAGCGTATTATTCCGATTCTGTTTCTATCTGACTAAACCCTGCAGTAAAATTCAATTCCAGCCCGGGTACCAAACATGCAAAGCAGCAATGAAGCTATATTGCTTCCAGGCAACTCCTTTTCATATTTTCGATCACCCGGGCTTCAGGAAGCTTTAAAAAAATATCATACTTTTTAAGCTATTAAATCAAAAAATACTCCGCATCACGCATTACTTATCATCTTCTAAAAATATATTTTTCAGCCCCTGCTTCAATACCTCAATTTTTTTCCTTAAATACGAAGCCTGCCTGGATGTTGAAAGACTTAATGCATCAGATATAATTTCAAAATTCTCGATTTCGGCCATTTTCTTTCCCTTAGAACCCGACCTTTTCCAAATGCGCTTATATCTCTCTTCCAGTTCTTTCCAATTATCTTCCTCTTTTGATTTTTCCGCATCAATAATTAAAAGAGAAAAATCGTAACATATTTCCTCAATTAATTCCCAGTAATCCATATTATTGAAAGACGAGCAAAGCTTCATTTTTCTGTTCTCAACATCTGCAATCATTTCATCTTTCGATTTTGAACCAAAAGCAATTTGCTTTGACGGCGTATTTTTAACAATGCTTACCACGGTTTGAAGTACCATCCAATTATTCAATGCATAGGCGCCCGGTTTTATTTCAAAAGCCTTTTGATAGTGTAAAGCCGCATCATTGTATGCACTCAATTTACCTTTACCATTAGTAGTTACCATTCCTTTTCTTTTATAGGCACTGCCAATCAGGCTAACCCTTTCTGAAGTATTGTTTATTTTTAAAAGTTCTGTTAATTCTGCAATTATTTTATTCATGACAACAATGAATGAACTCTTGCTCTTACCTGATTTAAAATCGAGCACACAATTTTTGCCCCGGGCATTGCAATATTTCTCTAAAGCTGCTACGGAGAAACTGGCATTTTCTTCCGCTTTAAGCTCTTCATATTTTTTTATGGCTAATTTGTATTCGCCCAATTCATAATATATCGACGCTTCCAGTTCAAGAATTTCACCGTTACTTATTTCTGCAGCTTTTATGGCTTCAGATATTATCTTAAGCTGCTCAAGTGCCTGTTTAGAGGTGATATCCCTTGTATCAAGGTTATTCTTTAAATTATTCAAATCTATTTCCGCCTCTTCTTTGATAATGTACCTGGGTATGTATTCTTTTTTAGAAGCAGTCCGGTTAATCAATTTATAGAATGGATCCCCATAACATTGATATGCGCCCCAGGTGTTGTTGCCCGGATGGTACTTTTCATAAATAAAAGCCCTTGCTTCTGTAACGGCATCTCCAAAATTGTAACCGTCAAACATCTTTGTGTAAAATATACTTGCAAAATCGGAAGCAGCACGGTCATCAACAGCCCAGCCGGCTGCTATTACTGCTTTTACACCAATTTCAATAAGCTGAACACCTATATTGGCCGCCAGCGTATATCTATCCCTGAAAAATTCTTCACCATCTGAATGAACTTTTCCAAGATGGCAACAATTTACAAATACCAATTCAGGCACTGTGCTCATTTGCTCAATATCAGCAGTAGTAAGAAACACATCATTGCCAATTACCATTCCGGATTTCTGGCGTGATTTGGCGTTATAAATGCCGTGTCCGGCCAGGTGTATTATTTTAAAGTCATTGCTAAACAGGCTCAATACTATTTCTGACGCTGTTGTATTAATGAGTGAAATATTTGGATAACCATAGGTAGTTAATAATTTTTCAACAAGAACTCCTTCTTTTTTGGCATCCGGAAGCTGGCTGGCAAAATCATCCAATATAGGATCCGCTACCACCAACGCCATTTCTGTGGCTACATGTTTAATGTATTGCCTGTAAACAGAAGTGGATAACTGCCTGATCATTCCGGCACCAATACACAGAGGCTTTGCTTCATTGATGTTTTCCTGCAACAATTCCCACGGGTATGCAGCAGTGTCTTTGTCAAGTATCCAGCTTATGTTTCCCTTCTTTTTTAAATTTTCTTTGAATTCATTCGGTATCATTCTTTCAAAAAGCGCCTTTGCAACACTGGGAGTCCATTTATTTTGAGTGGATATCTGTTCAATAAAAAGGTTAATAAGCCCCATGCTGCTGAATAATTCTTTTTCTTCTTCCCTTGCATCACCCGTAGAAGCGTTAAATACGAGACTCGATACAGTTTCTTCCCCTTCGTTTACCACTTTACATTTTACAGTAAGCCTGCTCCACCATTCGTCTGATGTAATAAGTGGCAAACGTTTTTTTGACCCAAATAATTTTTTAATTTTTCTATTTCCGATCCTGATATTATAAAGCCTGTTTTCTTTATTTTCAATTTTACCAAGTGCATACAAAGAGCTTAGTGCTTTGTCTTCATACAACTCAATAAATTCAATATGCTGGACGATTATCACATCAGTTTTCAGGCATTCTGTTACTTTAATGTTTGCGTTATTAACCCCTTCGATGATTGACTTTAATGAATTTTCAATAGAAAGGCCGCCATATCCGCAGCCAATAATTAGTGCCGATATCCCAATTTCCTTTTTATTACCAGGCTTGCTGTTAATATCAAGCAGGTATTTGGATACCCCCTGCTCCACCGTTTTGGAAAGAAGAAAAGAAGTCAGTTTACCGGGTTCACCCAAGCCAACAATGATAGCTCCGGCGAAATCGTGATCTGCAGGATCTGTGACTATAATAGTATTTGTTCCAATTGCCCCGGGGTAAATGCCCAAATGATGACGGGCATAAAGGCTTCCGTTCAGGTTACGGTCAATTGCTTTTTCCGCATACAGAATACCATCATTAATAAAATGACCAGCAAGTACCGGGTATGATGCATAAGCCAGATCGCCATTACTGACCGAAATGGAAACAGGTACCTGGCTTACAGCCCGTTTGTGTTTTTCAGTAATGCCAAATATGGCATTATGAATTCCTCTTTCTGAGAAATCAAAATTGTACAGCTCTGGCATACGGAACACCTGTTCTTCACCCCTTACAACCGGCCTGGTTTTACTTAAACTACTAGCTGAACCCTTTTCAAGTATTTCTTCAATTCCGTCAAATATATCTGATTCATTTGCCAATGCCCCGTGCGTAACATCAACATAATACACTGTATCCGCCTTAATTAATTGTTCAGGGATCCCGGACTCCCATGTTACACTCTGGTCTCCTTCTCCGGTGTATAGAAAAACCAGTTCTGTTCTCGGGGGAATAGTGTCATTGTAATAATCACAGGGGGTGTATTTATCTTTTCCAGCTATATAAACCATATTCGAATAATCTATCTCATCTTTTTTTGAAATAATATTATCCCTGTATTGTTTAAACACGTTTAGATCATCTTTACCGGGAACAGGCCAGTCACCATCTCCAAGGGCCTCTGCCATTTTTTTCCATGTATCCACGTCGGCAAAATCATGATCCTTTTCCGTTGAAAGGGGCAACAGACTTAAAATACCGGGGAAGGTTGAAAACATTGTCAAGAGCTCCTTCTTTGTATGTTTCCTGTCCAGCATGTTCAGAGAATTGATGATAGAATCATTTCCAAATAACACAGCCGGTATACGGAAGGATCCTCCAAGTGGTGAACCAAGAAACAACAACCTGAATCCAGTGGATGCATTTAATTTTTTCCAGGTATCATCATGATTAATAATAAAGTCACGTACCAGCACCCCTCCCATTGAGTGGCCGATAATTTTTATGGGTTGTTCATGCTTCAACAGCTCAATTATCTTATCATTAAAATCTGTTGCACAGTCATTCAACTGCCTGCGCCAGTCGAATGGATAAATAATTACATCATAAGTATGAGAAAGCCTGTCTGCAAGGTCTTTATAGGAAGTCTTTATCAGGGAGGTTGCGGTAATACTTTTATCATTTACATGTTGAAGATCTATTAATCCGCCGAAAACAGTCCTTAAATAAGCAAGCCAGATTTTATTTTCTTTTTTGGTCAGATTGGAACCCATAATTCCCGGGAGCAAAATAACTATTGGTCTTTTACCTAACGGAATCCCGGGGTCTGGAAAAAGTTCCCCATGTTCAATACCAAACAAGCCTCTGTCGCTGGCAGGCACATCATATTGAGCCACTGAAGTAAAGCCGGGTATAAATTCTCCGTCGGCGGCTTTTAAAGCTAGACTAATTGCCTGACGGGTTTTATTATTAAAAAAATATTTTACATGGTCCACTTCTGCACCCTGATCGAAAAAATATTGAATATTATCCTTTCTGTTGGCACCCAGGTACATGGAATCAGTGTTCACCACAAGATCGTTGCGCTGACTATAAAATAATTTTGCCAATATCACCATCAATCCGCTAACACTGATACTAAATTTGCCATTGCCTGAAATAACTGCCAAAGATTTTCCATCTATGGCAACATCATTTGACCGGTCATTTAGTATTTTGATAAATGGAGAATCCGGGCTTTGCGCTTCAATACCGGGCAGAACGTGTGTATCATCTTTTGTCCGGATGGTTTCTGCAATTAACTCCTTTACAATATCTGCCACAGGATTAATACTACCACCAAAAAGATTAAATAGTGCATTTAGAATTGTATCCAGTCTTTTGGATGCCAATTTTGTTCCGGCAGCAGGGCAAGCTACCCTTATAAATTTTTTAACCCTTATCTTTTTATTTACAAAAGCTTTATTGAGAAATTTTATACATTCAATATCATTGTGCCTGTTGCCCTCCTTTTTTAGCAAGTCAATACTCTGATCAATAAATCCAACGATATTGTCATCACTATTTAACGAGTAACGACAAAGAATATCCCCCACCAAACCTCCACGGGAATGACTTATAATATGGATGTCTGCGGAATCCGGCAATTTATCTACCAACTCCACCATATTTTGCAAGGGACTTTTTGTGAGAGTACGATGCTGAAAAGCAAGAACGTTGTTCTTGTAGGTACTATGAATAAAATCCCACAGGTCTGAGTTCTCGAGTTGGCCAAACGCTCCTTTAGTATTCGAGTTAGTTCCGTGAATAAATAGCAAAAACGGATTACCAGATGTTTTCTTATCAAAGACTGAAAGTTTATACTTTTTATCAAGCCTGAACAATCCTTCCCCATCTGCCATCAGCTTATCTTCCAACCTACCGGCTATTTTGCCAATACCTCCCGGGATTGCTTGCTTCTTAAATACATTCAGGAGCTTTAATGCCATACTTCCAAAAAGGCCCCTCTCAGTATTTGAATTAGAGATACTTACAGGCAGTTCCAACGAACTATCAGTCGATCGGTTTGAAACAGTGGCTTCGGGAAACAATTCATGCAAGGTAGCTGCATCGCACATCCAGGTTGTACCATCATCAAATACAAATTCAAGCAGCTTGTCATTCCCTTCGATATTTATCGTGTGAGCTTTTTGAACATCCCTGTTAACTCCGCTAATCTTGTAACTCTCAATTGGTTGAAGGTGGGAAGTCGTTGAAGCAGCGGGCACTGATTGCTTTTCACCCCTTACACTTAAATTCTTAAGTTTCATGGCTATTGATTTTTATTGTTAGAAAAAATCGAGTCTGAATAATTGATCAGCTATCGATTCTTACAAGGTCGCTTGAATTCATAGACTTTATTTCACTACTCCTTTTAAGTTCCTTTCTATTGACATGGTTTCTTTTAAGACATTGTTCAATGCTTTAAATTTATCTCCAAATATTTTCCTTCTAAATACCGGGCTAACGAAATAGCAAGGCTGGTAACTTTATGACCTATGTCCCGGGTAGAAAGCCGCACCCTTAAATACTTCCATATATTTTCCCATTCGGGATGGTGTTGTCTGTTGGAAATATGATCGGAAACAGTTTCAATAAATTTAATTACCATTTCAAAAGACTTGAATTCGAACATCTTTTCTATCGCAATTCCAGGTTGTGGTATTTTTTCTTTTGAATAGTACTCAACAACTTTCCAACCGACAAATCCTTTGAGCTCATTGTTTATATGGCTTATGGGAATAGGAAGGGGAAATAACATATCACTCACCAAATCAGGCATAGCTAATTCAGGGCTGCTTGTGTTGAATCCGCTACTTATCATTATCTCGATTAGTTTACCCAGATCATGTCTCCAGTTAGAAGCGGAAAGCGATAAGGCTTCGAAATGAACTAATCTTTCGAGAGTTTCGGGTAAACCTTCTTTGGGTGGGATTTTACAACCGATCAAAAAAGGAATTATCGTGATATTGTTTTCCAATGCAAATTCTATTTCGGTACGCACCCAATCCTTGTCATTATCGATCCTGCGTCTATGGTATTCATCGGTGAACTTAAGCCAGTTTCTCCCAATAATTACAATAAGTATTGTCGCTTTTTTTAGATTTTCATTGAT